>CAUTZW010000042.1:0-24073 GCA_963543045.1 uncultured Treponema sp. | reverse complement strand
TGTAAAATCTTTAAATTGCATAGTTCTTTTATACATCTTTTGTGAGAAGCTGTCCACGAACCGGTAAAAGTTTGTCTATTAGCGATATATTTTGGCTGGGAGCGAAAGCGAGGGAATAATTGATAATGGGTAATTGATGTAGAGCAACTAGCTATAATTACAAATTGATGAAAAACATCATCCCTTACAAAACGGCGGTAAGTATGGTACAATACAAACAGGTGAGGAGAGTGCCATGCCAAAACGTTTTGAAGACCTGACCATTGCCGATGATTTTATGTTCTGCAAAGTCATGCCGTCAAAGAATGTACATCCGTGTACATTCTTTGACTTCGAGTTTTGAGCTTCGCTCAAAACATCGTACAGCTAAAACCACTGCCATCCGTGGCAGTTTGCAAAGAATTCCTCGAAATGATATTAGCTGATAAAATCGGAAAAATTGCCTACTTGTCTCCGCAAAACACCGTAACGGCCGACGTTGAAGCAAAGTCGGTACGCCTCGACCTGCTCGTAAAAGACGAAACAGGTAAATCCTACGATATAGAGATGCAGGTAAGCAATGAACACAATATCCCCAAACGCATGCGCTACTACCAAGCAGCCATCGACATTTCCTTTTTGGACAAAGGCGCTCACTACAAAGCTTTAAATGATTGCTATATTATTTTCGTCTGTCTCTTCGACGCAATTGGAAAAGGAGAGCCCCTTTATACCTTTGAAAATATCTGCCTTGAGGATAAAGAAACATCCTTAAAAGATGGAACAAAAAAGGTTATAATAAATGCAGAATCCTTTAATAAAACCGAAGACAAAGAACTGAAAGGCTTTTTGGAATACTTGAAAACAGGAACGGCAAACACTGAATACACAGGGAGGATAGAAACGATGATACAAGCAGTAAAACAAAACGAACAAGCACGGCAAGAATACCGCTTTATGTCGGCATTCGAAATGGACGCCCGAGAAGAAGGCAGAATCGACGGCTCGCACCAAGCAAAGCTTGAAACGGCACGTATATTAGAAGCTGTTTAATGTTTAGGACTAAGCTATAATTCCCTCATGAGAAAGCAGTATCCCAGCGACATAACGCGCAAACAATTCGAACAAATCCGCCCGTTATTAGAAAGCGGACGGAAAAAGACAGCACCGAGGAAAGTCGACCTATATGAAGTATTTTGAGCCATACTGTATCTACTCAAAAACGGCTGCCAATGGCGCATGCCGCCGGAAGTTTTTCCCAAATGGAATACCGTCTACTATACTATTTATTTTAGCACATGGAACAAACCGTCGGATGCGTGCCCAAGCCCTTTATACCGGTGCTTAAAAAAATTAGTTGGCGAGGTCCGTACAACACAGGAGCGAAAGTCCTGCAAGAGCAGCTTTCTTAGAACCTGTTTAATGTCTAAAAAATAAGCTATAATTAAAAGTAAGAGAAAGCAGTATCCAGCGACATAAGGCGCGAACAATTCGAAAAAATCCACTTTATGATTCTAAGTTTTATATCGCTACTGCTTAGAAGAATTTAAACAGCGTCTTATAAAAAAGAAAAAATCTCGGCATTTGAATTTATAAGTACCCAATCGATATGATTTTATCATATCGCTGTAAGTGGATTTCCGATTTAACCTGTCATTCCATATGGCAATGACGCAAAATGAGTATTTTAAATATTATTGCATATGTCGAAAAATCTGTGTCAACAACAAACGAAAAAGAAGTCGCTTTCGGATGCTTTGTGGTACAGTCTTTATATGTGCATGATACCCATATGACAGTCAGCCGATAACATAGCAAGCGACGCTTTCCATATCCTACCGATATTAGAAAGCGGTCGAAAAACGGCATCCCTGTGCAAAATCAAGCTGTACAAAGTCTTTTGCCCCGTAGTTTATCTGCTCAAAAGCGGCCGCCAGTGGCGTATGCTGCCTGAAGTTTTTCCTAAATGGACTACCGTTTACTATTATTTTAGCCTATGGAATAAGCCACAGGATAGGCAGCAAAGTCGTTTACATCAATGCTTAAAAAAATCAGTTGGACAGGAGCGTACCAGACTAGGAGTGCAGCCTCCGCAAAACCAGTTTTCCGATACCCAATACATAGAGCGCTAAAAATACCGACAGTGCGCCTAGTGCAAAGACTACAAGGCTGGAGTCAAGCGGCACAGTGCAGTCTATGCGCAGGACGCCCGTGTACAGTTCCAATAGTGGGGACCGACAGAAAGGGAGCACTGCTGGGTTTTGAACAACATAAAGAAGACTTGACAAAAATAAAAAGCGTTTTATGTGACGGAGAATACCGAGGAAAGCCGTTTCCTAACGAGGTAAAGAGCGTATGGTCAATGCAAGCGTCGAAGCCGTAAAACGCAATGAATTCCATACACTTAAAAATATTCCAAACCGTGGAGGGTAGAACGAAGCTTTTGCATGGTTTGAAAAACAGCGGCGTTTTCAGCTGGATTTTGAACGGCTCGCAAAAGCCAAGCGGAAGGAAATCCGCCGCAACAAAAACAGAACACAGCTTCTTCATAAGCCATCTCCTCTCATAAATTATTTTGCACAGAGAATGCCGCGCACTGGCAGTGCCGACTGGAGAAGGAGCAAAAAATACTGCCGCATCTCCATTCGGGCGGAGGATGCGGCAGTATGACAGGATTTTAGCTTTTAATCTTCTTCAAACTTTGAACACACAACCCTAAATCCAACATTTTCATGGCTTTGGAAAAGCGTAACGCAGCCGCTGTAGTTAACCAGCGCTTTGTTATCTTTGTTGGCATAGGAACCGCCGCGCACAACTCTCCAGCTGCGTAAACCGCTCGGCGGGCCAAGCGGATCAATACCATCGCCGGCTTGAGAATAATTATTTCCAGCATAGCGATCCCAGCACCATTCCAGTACATTTCCGCTCATATCGTACAGCCCCAATTCATTCGCCTTTTTCTGTTTGACCGGATGCGTTTTGTCGCCGCTATTTGTCACGAACCATGCAACATCGTCAATGCGGTTACTTCCCGAATATAACAGGCGCGGAGAATCCGGTTTCTCTTTCTTGCCGCCGGACGCCGCAAATTCCCATTCCGCTTCGGTAGGGAGCCGGTAGCCGCATTTCCTTAAATCCATTTCAATAAATTCCCATCTTGGATCTTCAGCCGTCGGAATGTTTGCATATTTGAGCTCTTTCCAATTTAAGCCTGCAATGTCATATACCGGCTCCAATCCTTCTTTTATGCTGAGCTTATTACAATATGCAATGGCATGATACCAATTCACCTGCTCTACCGGCAGATTATCGTTGCCTTTGAAATAGCTCGGATTGGCGCCCAGAACCTCTCTGAATTCCTTTTGCGTTACTTCATGATCGCTGATATGGAAGCGGCTAACGCCAACTATCCGCATAATCCCCGCCTCATCTTTACGCTGGAATGTCCCGCCTTCCACCGTTTTTAATCCGGCAATCCACTTTGCCGATAAATGCTTATTGCCATACGCCCTCTCAAGCTTCCTGAGCGCATACCCGTTGGAATCATACCAACCGGCAAACACCGCGCCCGCCTTTGTTGGTGACGGCAAATATATCGTGCGCTTAACCGTATACGTTGCAGGAATGCTCTCGCTCGGTTTTAAAGCGCCGCCGTTGAGGTTATACGTAAGCGAGTACGTTATCTCCGTCCACTTTGCCGTAAACTTTTTCGTCCCGATGGAACCTTGCGCAATCCGTTCCGCGCGATTTCCGCTTTCATCAAACCAGCCGGCAAAGATGCAGCCGTTGTATACCGGAGGCGCAAGCGTAATTTCCGACTCCACCGTGTACTCCGCAGGATTTTCAGGAGCCTGCTTTCCGCCGCCAAGGTCATATTGAATCGGATATTCAATCGGAATCCACTTGGCGTACAAATCCAAATCTTTCCGCGTACCGTATGCCTCTGGATCTTTTGCCGGATCGCCGATTTTTGTTACCTTCCCCGAAAAATCGCTGTAAAGATACCAGCCGCCGAATGTATAGCCGATTTTCTTTGCCGAAGGCAATGTAATGACATCCGACCACCGGGTAAATCTTTCCGGCAGCGGCTTATCCGGAGTACCGCCGTTTATGTGGTATGTCAGCGTGTAATAGCGCGTTCCGTATTTGGCGTAGAACTTCTTGTCGCCCGTTTGCCCCTTTACAAAGCGGAAGAGCGGTTCTCCCGTAAAGCTTGGGTTTTCCCATAAACCGATGAAGTCTTGTCCCGGTTTGATTGCCTTGTTTACTTCAAACTCGAATTCCGTTTCGATGGTATATTCGGACGGATTACGCCCCCAGCCGCCGTCCAATTCATACGTGATCCGGTATTTCAAGGCGTTCCACTTTGCATAGAGCGTAAGCGCCCCCGTTTTCCCCATAAGTTTCGATAACCGCTCTCCCTTAAAGGACTCGTTATCGTACCAGCCTTCAAACACGTAGCCCTTCCGCGCCAGCGGATCATGCAGGGTAATAGCGCCGGTTTCGATGGTATACCCGCTTGGGTTATGCGGAGAATTCAGCGGAGGAGAAACAGTTGCGCCGGTAGAAAGCACATAGGTAATCGGCCACGCGCCTTTGAGCCGCCATTTGGCAAACAGTTTTACGTCTTGCGCAGTGCCGCGCGTAATTTTGTCGATTTTGCTGCCGCTGAATGTTTTTTCGGCATACCATCCTTCAAAATCATAGCCGACCTTCTCCGGAACTTTCAGCGTAACTTCGTCTTTTACGGTAAACCACTCCGGGTTTGCCGCTCCGCTTGGCAGTTCTCCGCCAAGCGCATCATAGGTAATGCGGTACGTCAAAAGGCCCCACTTTGCAGTTAGCTTTAGCCCGCCTTGCGAACCTTTTTTAATACGCGTTACCTCTGTTCCGTCAGCTGCATACCAACCGGCGAATGCGTAGCCATTGCGAGACGGAGCTACAAAAGTAACTTCCGATTCTATATTGTATTCGGCAGGATTACCGGAGGCCTGCGTTCCGCCGTCAAGTTCATACTGAATTTTATAGGTAATCGGGAGCCATTGCGCATAGAGCGTTAGATCGCCGCCGCGGTAGCCGCCCTGCTTCGGATTGCCGATTTTCGCTATCGCGTTGCCCGAAAAGTTTGCGGACGCATACCAGCCGCTAAATCCGTAGCCGCCTTTCTGCGGTTTTGGCAATGTAACGGCAGGCTGCCAACTCGTGTAGGAAGATGGCAACGTTTCAGCGCAGGTACCGCCGTTGAACTGATAGGTAAGGGCATACGCTTTTACTTTGGCATAGAGCGTAACGTCTCCCGTCCGGCCTTTCGGATAGTGCGTTACCGGAGTCCCGCTCAGTGTTTTGTTATCCCAGAAACCGATCAAACCGAGTGCTTCCAGCGTCCTGTCCAGCCGAATCTCAAAGCCGCTTTCAATCGTATATTCTGTAGGAAGCGTATGATTATCTGCCGCCCCGCCCCATTCGTAGATGATCTTATACTTGACCGCCTTCCACTTGGCGTACAGCGTAATATCGCCGCTCTTTCCGCTTTCGATTTTCGCTATCGGCTCGCCGCTGAAAGATTTGTTCAAGTACCAGCCTTCAAACTCGTAGCCTTTCCGCGCCTCCGGAGCAAACAGCGCAACATCGCCCATTTCGATGGTATAGCCGTTCGGATTTTTTGACGAATTGACCGGAGGAGAAACTGTTGCGCCGCCCCCAAGCTCATAGGAGATGCGGTACGACAAAAGCCGCCACTTGGCATACACCGTAAGCGCCCCCGTCTTTCCGCTTGCAATCTTTGTAATCCGCTCGCCGCTGAAAGATTTGTCGTAGTACCAGCCTTCAAACTCGTAGCCCGGCCGCGCCTGCGGATTCAAGAGCGGAACGTCCCCCATCGCTGCCGTATACCCGCTTGGGTTGTTTGGAGAATTCAAGGCAGGCGAGCGCGTTTCTCCGCTTGAAAGCACATAGGTAATCGGCCACGAACCTGTTAAACGCCATTTGGCAAACACCGTTTTGTCTCCGGAAGAGCCTTTTGCAATTTTTTCAATTCTCTTGCCGCTGAAAGAGTTTTCCGAATACCAGCCTTCAAAGTCATAGCCGGCCTTTGTCGGCGTTTTCAACACAATCTCATCATTCATCGTAAATGACTGAACAAGCGGTACGCCGTCCGGCATTTTGCCGCCGAGCGGGTCATACGTGAGCCGGAATGAGGCCAGCCCCCATTTTGCATACAGCGTCAGATTCTGCGCCGTGCCTCTGGAAACCTTTTCAATCTTACTTCCGGTAAATGAGCGGTCGGCATACCATCCTTCAAAACGGTAGCCGCGCTTTTCCGGAGTTTTCAAAACAACCTCATCATTGACGGTAAACGGCTCTGGATTCGCAGCGCCGTTCGGCAATTTTCCGCCCATCGCATCATAGGTAACGCCGAACGTCAAAAAATTCCATTTTGCAATCAATTTGAGCGTCCCCTTAGAGCCTTTCGGGAGCCGTTCAATCTTTTGGCCGTTGTCTAAATACCATCCGGCAAAGGTGCAGCCTGCGCGGGACGGCGCAGCAAACGTAATATTGGAGTCTGCGCTGTATTCGGCAGGATTTCCGGCAACTTGCGTACCGCCGTTGAGCTCATAGATGATCCGGTATTTGTTGAAAAGCCACCGAGCATACAAGTTGATGTCGCCGCCGCGGTAGCCGCCCTGCGCCGGATCGCCGATTTTCGTTATCCGCTCGCCTGCAAAATTTTCATATAAATACCAACCGCCGAAGCTGCAATCCGGCTTGTTCGGCTCAGGAAGGGTAAACGTCTCTGAACGGCTGGCATATGTAGACGGTAACGGGAGAGCGCAGGAGCCGCCGTTGAGGTAATACGTTATTTTGTAACTCCGCGCTTGGAATTTTGCATAAAGCGAAAGGTCGCCCGTCCGGCCCTTTTTGATTTTCCTTACCGGCGCCCCCGTAAAATTTTCATTATCCCAAAATCCGGCAAAGTCCCGCGCTTCCATTTCCTTCGTAATTTGAAATTCAAAGTCGCTTTCAATCGTGTACTCGGTCGGATTGTTACCGCCATTCGTAAGTCCGTTGAGGTTATAGGCGATTTTATACGTCAACGCCTTCCATTTTGCGTATAACGTAAGGTCGCCGCTCTTGCCGCTTGCAATTTTTGTAATCCGCTCTCCGCTGAACGAGTTGTCGTAATACCAGCCTTCAAACTCATAGCCTTTGCGCGCCTGCGGATCGAACAACGGCACATCGCCCATCGCCGCCGTATAGCCGCTCGGATTCTTTGGCGAATTGAGCGCTTTTGAAGCAGTTTCGCCGCTGGAAAGCACATAAGCGATTGCCCATGCGCCTTTGAGCCGCCATTTTGCATAGAGCGTAAGATTTTCCTTCGTTCCCTTCTCGATTTTTTCAATCTTGTTGCCGCTGAAAGAGTTTTCCGTATACCAGCCGCCAAAGTCATAGCCGTCTTTTGTCGGCGCTTTAAGCTGGAGTTCATCTTTTATGGTAAATGCCGAAGGATTTTCGGAGGCGTTTACGCCGCCGTCAAGTTCATATTTAATCGCGTATTTTGTTTCAGTCCATTTGGCATAGAACGTTTTTTCTCCAGTTTGTCCGGCTGTAATTTTTTGGATCGGAGAGCCGCTATAATCGGCGGCGGCAAACCATCCGCCAAAGCTCCAGCCCGGCAAAGACAATGCCTGTAATTCCAAATCGGTCGCGCCGTCGTAAACTTCCGGGTTTTCGTTGCGTGCGTCCATGACGTTTTCATATTTAATGCGGAAACCCCATGCCGCATAGCAGGAACGGTTGCTCAGTTCATCCCAGATGCCGACGCCCTTGCCTTCTGCGGTAAAATACTTCCTTCCTTTTGCCTGCTTTTGCGCGTAATATCCGCCGAACGATGCGCCCGCTTTTGACGGCGGCACCGTATTTGGCAGCGGAGCGTCATAAATTACGTTGTAGACTTCCTGCAAGGCATCGTCAAGCATAAGCGTAAGCTTATATACATTCGGAAGCCAATGAGCGTACAAGTTCAAATCCGCTTCATTGCCGTACTCGCTGCCTTCCGCATAGGCTGTGCCGTTGCCGTCCGCCTGCGTATTCCAACCGGCAAAACGATAGCCTTTCCGCGTAAGATTTCCGGTATTCGCGGCAATTTGAATTTTCTGTCCGCGCTCTTTTATTTGCATTGCTGGAAGATAGCCCTCGCCGAGCGAATCATCGCGGTTGGCAAAGTAACGGATAATGTTTTTGTCGGAAACTTCTATCTTTACCCGATCGCTCACGGTAAACGCTTCCGTATTGCGCGTTACTTCCCGTGAAGTATTCGTATTCCGCGCTTCAACAAAATAATAAAACGTGCCGACTTTACTCGTATCGACTTTACATACGGAGACGCTGCCTTCTTGAGTTGATGGCGCTTCTTCCTTTTTGTTGCCGCTCTTATCCGTCAGATACCAGCGGTACGTTATCGTTCCGCTGTCCGTAACTTCTGCCTGCGCCTTCAAGCTGAACGCGGCATTCAACCGTACCGTATCCGCCTTCGGTTGCAGGGTAAAATAAGGAGCGGCCGCATCAACTTCATCGGAATGCCCGAGCAGCTCCATTTTACAAGACAGGGTTTGCAGCATAAGCGCACATGCAAACGCAATAAATGCCGATAAAATCGAAATTTTCCTTTTCATAATGCCCCCTAAAACAAGCGTAACTGCCGCGCCCGCTTAAAAATCGCGCCGCTCATATCCATTTTGTTAATTTGAGATGTAGGCTTTTTGAATAATTAAAAATACATCCGCATCCCCAGCCCAAGCTGTTGCGAGAACACTAAGCCTCGCTTGTCTGCGGCAAAAAATGCTTCGTAAGATGTGTAAGGGACGAATGAAAAGCGCCCCGCCTGTAAAAGCTCAGGAAAATCCGCTGATAAAAAAACGCTGTATTCCGGAGTTACGCCGTTAACGGGGTCGGATAGGCCACGCGCACGGAGGCTTTCGGTACGGAATACTGCTCCTGAATAAAGTTTTGCCGCAATGCCGACGCCCGGACGAATGGCAAGAAAATTCGGAAAAAACGGAATCAAATCTTTATCGAGAACGTAAAACGCATGACCGCCAACTAGACCGGTGTGAAAGGATTGGATGATATGGCTTTTGCTCCCCGTTCCGGCGTACGCTGCATCAACGGCGAGTTGAATTTTTCCCAGTTGAATGCCGAATTCAGCGCCGCCCCCGCCGCCTACGGAGCTCATCACCGTAGCAGCGGAGGCTTCGGTCAGCACAATCGGCAGTGCAAACGCACCGCGCAAACCTGCAAACAGCGGCGGCATAGCGGCTGCTGCGTTCCAGAGCGGCGCAAACAAACAAACTGCGCACAATACAAGGACACGTAGTTTCATATAAAAATTAATTTCCTCAAAATGCTTTTTTTGAAAAGAAACGCACGGAGCGCATAATGCAAATCCGTGCGCTAAAATTACAAGGCAATCAACGACCAAGACGCGGCATACAAGTCTTCCCTGCTGCACAAATAAACCTGTTCGGAAACTTCCGCTTCGGAACAGGTTACTTTGAAATACGATGTTCTAAATCATGCTATTTGTACGTTTTAGAACGCTCGCCTTGTTTAATAACAAAGTTTTCAAACAAGGCCGATCAACAAGAGAGCCCTGATGCGAAGCGCCAATCGCTGCGCCGTCAGGGCTGCATTCAAGTTATTTTACAAGATTTTTTGCAATATCTCTGACCGAAACCGTATATTCTTCATTGAAGATCGGCTTGTCTTCAAACTTATACAGCGATTTGCTGAAGTTCTTCTCTAAGAAGCCGATCTTGATTCCTCCAGTCATCTGGACTTCGCCCGAATGCTTCAAGAATGCCTTACCCTTAAGCGTATAGTTGGAATACGCATCGGCCTGCAAGCCGGCAACCAATTTGTAACTGCCGTCCATTCCAGCTTTTAAAGCAGTTGCAAGCAGGATTCCCGGCTGTACGGAAACTTCCGGTTCTACAGTCAAACCAAGCGTCAGAACCCCCTGAGAAAGCGCATCATCGTTTTCCACGCCTAAGAAGAAAATCCCGTCAGACAAGGCATACGGTTCTGCAGAAGCGTCAATTCCGTGCTTGCTGAAAATGCGATCCCAGTAAACATCTGCGCCAACGGCAACGCCTGCTCCATACAATCCAGTAAATTTCGCAACAACATTTGTGGTATCAACTGACATCGTTGCTTTAAGCGGAATCTTTACGCTCATCGGACACTCAAGTTTCACAGGAATCGGGCCAATGGAGAAGGAGCTTTCATATTTGAATTCTTTTTCAAACTTTGTCAGCGTTTCTTCCATGCTCTTTTTGAACGTCATATCAATCCGTCCCTCAAGATACGCGCCGGCCATCACATCGCATTCCAGATGATTCCATGTCAGCGTATATTTGCCGTACAGTCCCATCTCCGCTGCAGCTTCTACATTACTGTATTCATTAAGCTTATCGACATATTTTTTTACCGGAACTTCCATCCACTGATTGTATTCTTTGAATTCTTTCTGGATTTTATTATGTTCAACGGTATATTCCGTATTACTCTTTGCCAGCTTTAGCACTTGCGTAGGAACGCGCTTCTTCTGGTTCTCCATTTTCCTCTGGAAATTCGCAAGCTGTATTGCATCCTGCAAAGCAGTAAATTTTGCGCCGTCAAGGTCTTTATCCGTAACCTTGCGGCTGTCCGGCACGTCAGAAAGCTGCACATAGCAGCTATTGACGACATCCAAAACAAAGTCATCGCTGGTTACGCCGAAAAGCGCAGCGCGATTGGTGCCTGCGGCATCCTGATATTTTGAATAGAGGAATTTACCGTTATTGTTGATACCGATAACGCTTGAAGGATAAGTATTACCCGCATACTGCTCCGTCAAAACTGCAAACATTGCAGTAGACAGGGTTTCCCGGTCGCTCAAGAAAGAAAGATGTACCGCATCTTTGAAGGCTTCTTTTTTGACAGCCGGCAGCGCATACAGCACGTCATCAATACCATCGCTGTTCAGGTCAGCCTTTTCGCCGAGCGCAAGCGTGTAATCTTTTTTCTGGGAAGCTTTGTTTTCAGCATCAAAAAGCACAGCTGCAAAGCTGATTTTTTCTTTGTTCACCTCGCTCACTTGCAGATAGCCTAATATAGCTTTTGCCTCTACATCGGAATAGACCTCCGAAGCTTCGACAATTTTCTTTTCGAGTTTACCTAAACGGAATGCAATAACGGCATCTTTTACCAGATGCCCCTTCTGCGGCTCCTGAGGATTATAGAAAACACTTCCGCCCATATACCCCTGCTCACTTAAATATGCCGTATCAATCGTACGCGCCAGCGGGTTGAGCGCACCGTCCTGACTATCCGGAACAGATGATTCAACATTGCGGCAAGATGCAAGCAATAAGATGGATGCAGCCGCAGCAGCAAAAGAAAAATAATGTATCTTTTTCATAGCGAACTCCTTTGCCTCTCTGGAAGGCTAGATATGATTTTATTATATATCACTTACACAAGAATGCAAGAAAAAAAAATTAAAAAAAACGAATATCAATCAATCAATCATATATCAGCCGTATTACAGAGCGCATCATTCGTATATTTTTCAAGAAAATATGCGGCAGAGACGGCGCAGTCATAACCCAAATGCCGAAGCCAAACCGTGAAACGCCGCTCACGGTTCAATATTTTCGCCTCTCATCCCTACCGATGAGGCCTTATTGCTTGCGGAGCGGAGAAGTCGTTCAGTTTATAGACGCTATAGTTTCTGCAAAAAAGTACCGGGAAAATCTTGCGCCGACCAACTGAGAAATACTTCCACCAATTTTCCGCTTGGAGAAGTATTCGATTTTTATTAAACGAAGACGTTGCCGTCAATCTTGCACAAAAAATAAACGGAGCATGAGAGGGCGGATAGTATAATCTGTGCAGCGGAGCCTATTAGAAGGATTAGCCTTTCGTTCAAGGACGGCGCTGAGGCACATCGAACCTTCTATATTATTCGCCCGCAGGTATCCGTTTTCACCGCCCTCCGCCCCCGTACTCCCTCGCTTGTTCGTTTGCCCTACGGCAAACGACAGGCAGGCGGTAACACATTTATATCTTCCAAACTCCATTCCCCCGCCTGCTGCCACCGCGCGGATCAGGGTATGCCCCCTGTCCGGATCAGAGAGTGCACCTCGCCCGAATCAGGGGACACGCCTCGTTCGGCTCGAGATATTCGTTCCGCCCGATGCGAGCCATTCGCGTCGCCTTATGGAGGTATTCCCTCCGCCCGAAGAAACGCGCCGCCCCCGTACTCCCCTCGCTTGTTCGTTTGCCCTATGGCAAACGAGAGGCAGGCGCTAGCTCCACTATATTTTCCAAACTTCATTCTCCCGCCTGCCGTCGCTCATCATGCGCGTTTACGCGCTCCGTTCTTCGTTTTTCCGTCCGGTCTGCCGTTCGGCGACGCTGATCATAAAGTCAGCAATTGCTTCTCCCGCCTTGCCGTCGTTTTGCCACGCTTCTTCTTTTGCGCGCGTGCGGGCAGAGGCAAGGGCGGCGCTGTCTCCCGCCTGCGTAATCACGTTTTTGATGTCGGCAAAATGTTCTTCTTTTAATTCGATGCCGATTTTTTTGAGCGTTTCAAACTGCCAGATTTTTTTGCCGTTGTCCTCAAGGTCGTAGGCGTCATAGGGACGCAAATCCAAGTCCGCATTGACGTACATAACGGGCTTGTCGCATAAAAACGCGTAATCGTAGATGATGCCCGAAAAGTCGGAAATCATAATGTCGGCTTTTTTCATCGAATAAATATTGTCGCGCTCGTAGTCCCACTCGATATTCGCCGTGTCCTTGTATTTTTCGGCGAGCGTTTCGAGCATGGCGCTTTCGGACTTTTTCGACTGCGGATGCGGACGGACGATAATGCGCCAGCCGGTTGCCGCAAGCGGGTCGAGCAGTTTTTCGCCGTAGCGCGAAAGGAGCGCGCTTTTTCCCCACGACGGAGAGACAAGAACCGTAAAAACGTGACTTTCTTCCGTCGGAATGGATTCCATGCGCTCTTTGAGTACGTCAAGATACGGACAGCCGACCGTTACGAGCTCTTTTTCGTGAATGCCGCGCATTTTTTCAAGCGTGCGGATGTCTTTTTTCTGATAGTCGCCCGACAAAAGCACCGAATCGAAAAAATCAATGCCGAACAGACGGTACATCGTCGCGTCGCTTGCCATGTGCAGGACGTGCGCATAATGTTTGACGTTCCGGCTCCGCTTCATCTGATAGACGTTCAAGCCCGGCGTCGTCATTAACACCACTCCGGCGGAAATCATATTGAGCCGCGCGAACGCCGCGTTCCCCTCCCCGATAAACTCCGGCTTTACGAACGCATATTTTTCGTCAAATACCGGATCGTCTTTTGCCGACGTGTAATAAGTCAGCGGAATTTGACGGCGTTCAAAGGCGTCGGCAACCGGCTTAAAAACATTCCGGTACTGTTTGCCCTCGACATACACGACGTAATCCTCAAACGACGCGTCTTTTACCGAATCGACCCCGCTTTTTTTGCCGGACAAAAACACTTTGAACTTCAAAAGCGCCGCCTTACTCAAAAAAAACAGCGTCGCCGCCGCTCCGATAAGGATCGAAAAAAGCATACTGCCCGTTCCCGGGTCGATGTACAAAAACATTCGGTTCATTCTTGAATCTCCTTTTCTTCCGCGCGGCTCCAGTTTGCCGCCGCAAAAATGTTATCTTTTACCTTCCACCAGTGGGAGGAAGGAATGTTTTTTCACACTCTACCATAAGTATACCCGCTAGCAAAACACCCGCCCCTCCCCCCGTGTGCCCCCGCACTTTACGGATACGGCTCCGTTGAGCGCATGTACGATGAGCCGATGTTCAGCTGCGCGCGGTATTTGGCGACGGTTCTGCGGGCGATTGTGTAGCCGCGTTCGGCGAGGGCTGCGGCGATTTTTCGGTCGGAAAGCGGTTTTGCGCCGGGCGGCTGCGCTTTTAAGATGGCGGCAATTTCGTGCTTGATGGTGTCGCTGGAAACGGCAGCAGGAGCCGCATCGTGCAAAACGGCAGGCAAGATGCCGGACGAATCCGCCTCTGCCGCTGATTTTTTCGGGTTTCGGAAAATCGGAGTCGAAAAGAAATAGCGGATCGGAAAGAGCCCCCATTCGCTGCGGATGAATTTGCTGTCGGCCATTCGTGAAACGGTCGATTCATGGACGCCGAGCATGATGGCGAATCGGCGCTGGGTAAGCGGCGCAAGGTGCCCCGGCCCGTACCGGAAGAAGTCCTTTTGGACGCTGACAAGCAGGCTGCACGCCCTGACGAGCGTCGCCGCGCGGAATGCAAGATTATTCACCAAAAATCGCGCCGCCGTAACATGCGGTTGCATAAAGCGCGCCGTTTCTGCGCTGCGTCCCTCCCCGCCGCTGCGGGTCTTCGCAATGCGCACTTCCGGCACCGAATCGGTATCCAGCGCAATCTGAAAATACGAATCGGCAGCGTCGTACACAATGCCCCGCTTTGCGTCTTCGCGCTCGATTATTCCGCGCCGCCGCGTGACGGAAAGGTCTGCATGAACGTAGTGCGTGATGGGAGAAAAGCCGTAACTCCCGGCAGGATACGGCGTAAGACTTTGAATGAAGCGCACCGCCTCCCGTATTTTCCGTGCGCTCGTATCGCGCTTCGTGATGACGATTTGACCGGCAGGAGCGGCGCCAAGTGTGCGGCCTTCCTGTTCCGAAAGCCACGCCGCAAGTTTCCGCGCAACCTTTTCCGGGTCCGGCGGCGCAATGAGCCAAAGCCGTCCGTTCAGGATAAAGCGGGCAAGACGGGGAGCGCGGCCGGTCTCGGCGGCTTGCAGTTCAAGACTTTCCTCCACATTGCGGACGCAAATTCCCGACGGATCAAATTGCCGGACGATCTTTATGCATTTTTCCAAAAGAGCGGCGCGGCGCGTAGGCGGCACGGAAGATTTGACGAGCGTTTCCGGCGCAAGAATGTGATGCCCCTCCGAATCGAGATTGTTGATGAGCGCGCGGCACAGCGCGTATTCGGCAGGAGGAAGAGGGCGCATATTCAGCTGGTGGAGCAGATGGTCGCGGAGCGTTTCCCGCACGTCGGGACGGCTTTCAATCAGATTTTGAAAACTGTCGGAACGCTCTTCGCCCGTCGCATTCGGTGTACCGATACGGACGGCTCTTCGGGGAGGCGGCACGGGGCGCACGTCGCGGTCGAATTCCGGATCGAAAACAAGTTCGAGCGCGGGATTTTCTGCAACCTGCCGGAGAATCTCTGCGCGTAACTCGGCAGCTCCCAAAGCAAGGAGGCGCAGTGCCGCCAGCTGCTGTTGCGTCATGTGCATCGTTTGACGCTGCAAGGCACGCTGGTGCTGTTCGATCGTAATACCCGCCATGGCGCGATTATAGCATAAAGGCATAAAATCAGTTATAGTCGCCCCATGAAAACATTTGAACAGCTGGGCGTGCGGATTCCGAAAATCCTGCTGCCGAAGAACCTCGACACTGCAACGTGGGCGGTTATCGCCTGCGATCAATACACGCAAGACCAATCCTATTGGAAGCGGACGGAAGAAGAAGCCGCAGGCAAGGCCTCCGCGCTCCATTTGATTCTGCCTGAGATTTATCTGAATGCGGCGGATTGCGATGCGCGGGTCGAAGCGATCCGCAAAACCATGCGGCAATATATCGGCGGGGACGTGTTTGATTCGGAACGAACGGGATTCATATATATAGAAAGAAACACTGCATTCGGGCGGATGCGGCGCGGGTTGATGGCGGAAATTGATCTTGAACGGTACGATTGGTCGCCGGATGCAAAGGAAGCCGTCCGCGCAACGGAAGCGACCATAAAAGAACGCATCCCGCCGCGCATGAAAATCAGAACCGGCGCGCCGCTTGAAACGCCGCATATCATGCTGCTGGCAAACGATCCGGATCGGCTGCTGACGGAAGAGCTCGGCAAGCGGCTGAGCGGAACGGCGCCGCTGTATTCCGGCAACTTGATGATGAACGGCGGCAGCATACGCGGCTGGACGGTGAGCGCGCCGGAAGATGTGGAATACGTCCGCGCGGCGCTTGAAACGCTTTCCGCGCAGAACACGGAGCCGGACGGCAGCGTCTTTTTGTTCGCGGTCGGAGACGGCAACCATTCGCTTGCGACGGCAAAGGCCGTGTGGGAAGAACGCAAGGCCGCATTAAAAGCCGCCGGCGCGGATGAAGTCGCGCTGAAAACGGATCCGGTGCGCTATGCGCTCGTTGAAATTGTGAACTTATACGATTCCGGGTTGACGTTCGAGCCGATTCACCGCGCGCTGTTCCATGCCGATGCGGAAGACTTAATCCGCTCGCTTGCAGCGGAGCTTGGCGGCACGGCGAAAACGGTCGGCACGGCGGAAGCGCTTGAAGCGGCCGTAAAAGAATCCGCCGCCGATTTCGGCTTCATTCATACGGACGCGGGAAAAACGGTTTACACGCTCCTTTCGACAAAGCTGACGGAGCTTGCCGTGTCCCGCTTGCAGCCTGCGTTGGATCGCTTCCTCGATGCGCACGCGGGAACCGCCGTCGATTACATACACGGCAGCGCGGAAACCGTCGCGCTCGGAAAAAAAGCCGATACGATCGGCATCCTACTGCCGCCGATTGCAAAAAACAACCTATTTACGACCATCAATGCGCGCGGCCCCCTTCCACGTAAAAGTTTTTCAATGGGCGAGGCAGACGAAAAACGCTTTTACATGGAATGCCGCCGCCTGTTCGACTAAGCTTTCAGCAACAATGAGGCGCACCCGCCGCCCGCTCTGCCGCCGGATATTCAAATCCGCACGCAGCCCGGGCGCTTTACTTTTTGCGGGCATTCCGAAAACACGCGGTACGCGGGCAGTCGGGGCACGCGGTAAACGGCGCGTTCTCACGGAGCGTTCGCGTAAACTCTGGCGGCAAGCTGTTTTTCGCATCGACAGCAGGCACGCTGCAAGCAATACCGGTTCGTTGAGTGCCGCGGCACTCTCTCTCCCCGCAAACTGCGCCGCATAAGAACATTCGTCACACGCGGCAGTCGGTGCTTTCTCGCGGAGCATTCGCGTAAACGCAGTCGACAAACTGATTTCCGCAGCGGCAGGGGGAACGCAGTAAGCGACACCTGTTCGTTGAGTGCCGCGACCAATCTCCTTCCTCGCAATCCGCGATGCATAAAGCATCCGCTGTACGCGGCAGCCAGCGCTTCCTCGCGGAGTGTTTACGGGAACGCAGTCGACAAACCGATTTCCGCATCGGGAGCAGGAACGCCGCAAGCAATACCGCTTCGGGGAATGCGCTGCGACGAGGGCACCTCCTACGCTCCACACTGCATAGAACATCCGCTGCACGCAATACCGGGTCGTTGAGTGCCGCGACCAGTCCTCCTCCCCCGCAATCCGCACCGAATAAATGTCCGCTGCACCGTAACTTCCATCGGCTCGCTCAATAGAACGCTCTAAAATCGGAAAAGGCAGGATTTTTTCGTGCCGAAAAGTTTTCCTGACGAATTTCGGGATTCCCTGTCCCGCCCCTTGCACTGGCAAAACATAAAACTTATAATGCACTACCTTTTTTAATCAAATTCACGTGGAGGACTTATGAAAAAATCAGCCGTATGTACCGGCATATTTATCGTGGCAGTCCTATTGTTCGGCGGATGCGCCGGACGCACGGCGGGCAAAACCCGTATCGGCGTCATTCAGTTGGTAGAGCACCCGTCGCTCGATGCGAGCTATAGGGGATTTGTCGACGGTTTAGCCCAAGCGGGATTTATTGACGGAGAGAATATTGTTATCGATTATCAGAATGCGCAAGGCGAACAGGTCAACTGCGTTACTATCGCCGATAAACTGGTCAATGACAATGACGATCTGATTCTTGCCATTGCAACGCAAGCCGCGCAAGCCGCAGCGAACTGCACCAAAACCATTCCGATTTTGGTAACGGCGGTTACCGACCCGGCCAGCGCGAATCTGGTCAAGCGCAACGATTTACCGGGCACCAACGTAACCGGCACGTCCGATTTAACGCCGTGCGATTTGCAGATTCGGCTCATTCAATCGATTTCGCCTGACGCGCAAACCGTCGGGATGCTCTATTGCTCGAACGAGCAGAACTCTCACTTTGTCGTTTCGCTGGCAAAAGCCGTCTGCGACGAATTGGGACTCGCCTACATTGACGGCACGGTGTCCAATCCGAATGAGATTCAGCAGGTAACGCAGAATCTATGCAGCAAAGTCGATGCGATTTATTCGCCGACGGACAACATGATTGCCGGCGGCATGGCGACCGTAACGCAAGTTGCGATCGAAAATAAGATTCCGGTTATTGTCGGCGCGGAAGGAATGGTCGCTTCGGGCGCGCTTGCGACATACGGCATCAATTATTACGATCTCGGCAAAAAGACGGCGGAAATGGCGGTGGAAATTCTCCGCGACGGTAAAAATCCTGCCGACATGCCGATTCGCTATCTCGATCAATTTGAATTGAAAACAAACGAAGAAACGGCGGCGGCGCTCAATATTGCGCTCAACGGCGATTTGCTCCCGGCCGCCGAATAACATTCCCGGCGGCTTTTCGCAGATGGAGCGCGGCATGATTGCAATCGCGCCAACCGTTTGCCGGTTTTAAGGCCGCCGAATACGACACAAAGCGCCGCACGCATCCCGTCTACGGATCGGCGCTCTTTCATGCGCTGTTTCCGGACAGTGAAGCGGCGTCACATTCCGGCGCATCCGCTCTTCGATGCGGGCCGGATAAAATATTTGCGTCGGCTTGGGGCAATGCGCTTCAATCCGGCTTTTGGAGTTAAAAATGGCAGTTTTGCGTGCAATGGAAGGCGCCGCCGCGCAGGGGATTCTGTGGGGCCTGATGACGCTCGGCGTGTATCTTACGTTCAGAATACTCAACATCGCGGATATGACCGTCGACGGCAGTTTTGCCTGCGGCGGAGCGGTTACCGCAATCCTTATCGTAAACGGAATACATCCTGCGCTGTCCTTGCTGTTTGTGTTTGCGGCGGGAACGCTTGCCGGCCTTGCGACCGGATTTTTGAATACCAAGCTGAAAATCAACATCCTTCTTGCAAGCATTTTGACGCAAATCGCGCTCTATTCCATTAATATCCGGATTATGATGGGCAAGGCGAACATTCCGCTCATCGGGAAGCCGACGCTCATCGTCATGCTGCGCGAGCATCTGTCGCAGTGCCTGACGACAACGCACGCCGCGCTGATCATCGGCGGCATTACGGTGCCGCTCATCATTGCCCTGCTCTATTGGTTTTTGGAAACGGAAATCGGCAGCGCAGTCCGCGCAACCGGCAGCAACGAACACATGGTGCGCGCGCTCGGCGTGAATACCGACGTGATGAAGATTCTCGGCCTGATGCTTTCTAACGGAATGGTCGCGCTGTCCGGCGCGCTGGTTGCCCAAAGTCAAGGCTATGCCGATGTCGGCATGGGCACGGGCACGATTGTTATCGGCCTTGCGTCCATCATTATCGGCGAAGTGATTTTCGGAGAACATTTCGGGATTTGGTGGCAGCTCGTAACGGCCGTGCTCGGTTCCGTAATTTATCGGGAAATTGTCGCGGTGGTTTTGCAGCTGGGATTGCAGCCGACGGATTTAAAGCTGCTGACGGCGCTGACCGTTGCCGCATCGCTTTCCGTGCCGGTGATTAAAGCGCGGATTTTACGCCGGCGCCGCTCGCTTCCGGGGATGAATATCGAGGAGGAAGAAGATACGCGCCACGTTTCAAGCGAATCGAAAAATCCCGATGACCCGTATTCGCTGTTGCAATAGCCGGAGGACGCCATGCTGAAACTGTTCAACATTTCAAAAACCTTCAATCACGGTACGATTACGGAAAAGCGCGCAATAAAAAACATCAATCTGACGCTCGAAGACGGCGATTTTGTAACGATCATCGGCGGAAACGGCGCGGGAAAGTCAACGCTGCTCAATTTGATTTCGGGCGTGCATTTTACCGACACCGGCTCCATCATCCTCGACGGGATGGATTTGACGGGCAAGCCGGAATACTTCCGCGCAAAGTATTTGGGGCGCGTCTTTCAAGATCCGATGATGGGCACCGCCGCAAATATGGAGATTCAGGAAAACCTTGCGATGGCAATGCGGCGCGGCAGAAAGCACGGCCTTGCGTGGCATATTCAGCCGGAGGAAAAAAAGCTCTACCGCGAAAAGCTTGCGCTTTTGGATTTGGGCTTGGAGGAGCGCATGAGCGCGAAGGCGGGCTTGCTTTCCGGCGGGCAGCGGCAGGCGCTCACGCTGCTGATGGCGACGCTGCAAAAGCCCCGTCTCCTTTTGCTTGACGAACACACTGCGGCGCTCGACCCAAAAACGGCGAAGAAAGTCCTTGAGCTGACCGAAAGTTTTGTCGAGCACGATAAACTGACAACATTCATGGTAACGCACAATATGCGCGACGCGATCCGCTACGGGAACCGCCTCATCATGATGATGGAAGGCAACATCGTGTACGACGTCCGCGGAGAAGAAAAGAAAAACTTAAACGTAAGCGACCTGCTTGACAAATTCGGCGCAACCGGCGAAATGAACGATAAGCTGCTGCTCGGATAGGAGGACGCTGGCGGCAAGCGAGGCGGAAACGCGCACCGCTTCCGGTGCGGACGGCTGCAACATCCGCTATCCGCGGAAGGCGTGCGGACTGTTCGCAGGCAGGTACGAAGTATAGCGGCTCCGGCTCTTTTGCAGAAACGGCATAGCGGCTGCCGCACCGCGCGGCGTAACGCATTCGGGGTGCGCACCGTTCCGCTCTCCTCCATAAAAAATAAACGCGCACGCGGCGCGCATCGTTCTCTTTGAACAATTCTCTTCCATATAGATGAGGCTCAAATGGAGGCTTTCTCTCCTTTCATGCCAATGGGGTAGCCCT
Organism: uncultured Treponema sp.; assembly: GCA_963543045.1. GTDB lineage: Bacteria > Spirochaetota > Spirochaetia > Treponematales > Treponemataceae > Treponema_D. The sequence goes on along the minus strand of CAUTZW010000042.1, from coordinate 3,139 downwards.
GCATCTTTTTATTTGTTATAAAGGCGTCCATGCGAGGAGCAAGAGCTTATGAAATCTTTCAACACAAAAAATACGTTTTCGCTGCAATACAAACTGATGCTCGTTTTCGGTTTGCTGATTTTTTTGTCGGGAGCGATTCAAACGGTACTCGCCGTAAAGACGGCGCGCAAAGCGGTAACGGAAAAAGTACAAAACCATCTTATCGGAAAAGTAATTGCCCGGACGGAATTGATTGACAACGCAATCGACACATTTTTTCAATTTCTGGAAGGCTTGACGCGCCTGCCCGTTCTGCAAGACCCGTCGGCATCCTATGCGGAAAAATATGCCGCGCTCCAAAAAGATCAAACGGCAAACACGACGATTACCGGTTTTTGCATCACAACGCCTGAGGGAATGCGTTACGGAGCGGATGGCGTCACCTCCGTTGCCGGAAGCGATTGGTTCCGCACGGCGCTTGGCGGCGCGCGCTTCGTTTCGGAATTGCAAGTGTCGCCGGCCACCGGGGAGCTGTTCAGCCTCTTTGCCTGCCCGCTGTACGATTCGCAGCGCCGGATCATCGGCGTTTTGTCTGCGGAGCTTCCCGGCACGTGGTTTCGGGACATTATAAAGGACGTTACCATCGGCAAAACCGGAAATTGCTACATTCTCGGCCCGACCGGCACAACCGTTGCCGATGAGGATATGGAATTGGTGAAAAACCGCTCGAACACCAGCGAAGACGCCAAAACGGATCCCACGCTGGCATCCTGCGGCGCCTTTGAGCAGCAAGCGGTACGCGCAACGGCCCCTGCGCTCGGGCAGTACGCCTATAAAGGCGTTTTGAAGATTGCGGCCTATGCGCAGATGAGGACGACGGATTGGACGGTTATTATTTGCGCGCCGATGCCCGAATTTATGGGAACCGTCGAAGCGCTCAAAGTTTCGATGCGCTGCACTTGCGTGATCATTGTAATTTTCGCGCTGATCATTGTGTATTTTGCCGCACGCCGGATTATCCATCCGCTTCGCACGACCGTTTCCGCGCTCAAAGACATTGCGCACGGCGACGGCGATTTGAGGCAGCGGCTGCCGGTGAGCGGAAATGACGAAATAACTGCGCTCTCTCAGTATTTTAATGCGACGATTACGAAAATCGGCAAATCGATAAAGCTCGTCGACGACAATTCCGGCAAAATGCAGTCGATCGGCGACGGGCTTTCTTCCAACATGACCGAAACGGCGAGCGCGCTCAACGAGATTTCTGCGAATATCGAGGGCGTGAAGGAGCAGGCGGTGTCGCAGGCGGCGAGCGTTGAATCGATGTCGGAAACGGTTTCAAAGATCATCAGTACGATTGAAGCGCTCAACAGCAGCATCGAAAGCCAGAGCGCGAGCGTTGTGCAGTCGTCCGCGTCCGTCGAGGAGATGGTTGCAAACGTTGCGTCCATCACCCAGTCGCTTGAGAAAAGCGATACTATGGTAAAGACCCTTGCCGATGCGACTTCCGAAGGCAAGAAGACGCTGCAAACTTCCAACGCCATTACGCAAAAGATCGCCGACGCGTCCGGCGGTCTCCTTGAAGCGAGCGCCGTCATCCAGAATATTGCATCGCAGACGAATCTCCTTGCGATGAATGCCGCCATCGAAGCGGCGCACGCAGGGGAGGCGGGTAAGGGATTCGCCGTGGTTGCCGATGAGATTCGTAAACTTGCCGAAGAGTCGAGCGCGCAGGGCAAGGCGATTACCGACACGTTGAAAAAACTCAGCGACGAGATTGCAGGCTTATCGGCCGCGTCAAAAACCGTTGAGGATAAGTTTAACGCTATCTTCAATCTGTCGGAAAACGTGCACGGCATGAGCCGCGAGCTGACCGCCGCAATGAAGGAGCAGGAAAACGGCAGCCGCGAAGTGCTTGCCGCCATCAAAACTATCAGCTCCGTGACGGCCGAAGTAAAGGACGAATCCGAGCGTATGCTTGCCGGAGGGCGCAACGTCGCGCAAGAAATGCAAAAGCTTGACCGGCTGACGGCAGAAATCAAAGACAGCATGAGCGAAACCTCCGCCGGCGTCCAGCAAATCAACAACGCCGTACAGGAAGTCAGCGATTTAGTGCGGAAAAACAAAGGCAGCATCGAAGGCCTGGTCGGCGAGGTGCGGAAGTTTAAAATTTAACCTACAAGGGAGGGAGAGACCCCATGGATGGCACGGCGGTCGGAGAAACGGGCAATTACATGATGGAGGAGTTCGACTGGCAACGAGTTTGCCTCCGGCAAACTCGGGCAGGCTGCCAGACCGATATTTGTTTCACGGAAAATAACAGCAGCCTGCATCGTCCGCCCCCGACCGCTTCCAGTTTCGCTGTTGCGAAACTGGCTAGTGGGTTGCGAGTGTCGGGAAGAAAAATTGGCCGACGGAGAAGGACAACTTTTTCGCCGACCGTCTTGTTTAACTACGACCAAGCTAGCCTGTTTTGCCTACTGGCAAAACAGGAGGCGGACGGCCGACCAATTTAAGTCTGTAAAATACAATTTCCCCCGTCCGCCCAAACTCGGGCAGGCTGCAAGGCCAGTATTTTTCACACGATAAATAGAAGCAGCCTGCTACCACTCTTCCTCGCCCCGCTTAGGGGAGTCCCTCTAAGAACCTCCTGAGAGTTGTATTTTCCAGCGGCGGTTTTTTAACGCGCGTGGGTGGCAGCGGACGGGCGATCGGTTTAACTCTGTAGAATACAATTTCGCCGTCCGCCCCCCGACCGCTTCCAGTTTCGCGTCAGCGAAACTGGCTAGTGGGTTGCGAGTGTCGGGGAGAAAAATTGGCCGACGGAGAAGGACAACTTTTTCGCCGGCCGTCTGTTTAACGGCCGACCGGCAACGAGTTTGCCTACGGGCAAAATGAGCTAGCAGATTCAAAGGTCGATGAACGGGAAAATGGACAATTGAATGCCGTGCCGGATACGCGGGGCAGTTGAACGTTGTGCTAGCGGATGGGGCAGGTTGGCGGCATGTTTCCGTTTATATCGGAGGCGCGTGAGGTCGGCGAATGCAGTGGCCGACAAGCGGAGCGCTTAATTCGGCGGCCAGATTCGGATAATTTTATCTACAAAGCGTGTCAATAACATTTTGAAAAAGTGGTCAATTTTTTTGTTTTTTTATCAAAA
>CAUTZW010000041.1:0-24342 GCA_963543045.1 uncultured Treponema sp. | reverse complement strand
ATGATACAGGAAAGCGACGGCCTGCACTGACAGAGCTTAAATTTTACGGGGCAAGCGGAACGCGCTTCGATGCGGATAACGCCGAAAAAACTGTCTTAGAACTTCCTTGACGGCAAGAAAATCGTTAAGACTGTCATTGTAGAGAATAAACTGGTCAACTTTGTTGTAAGCTAGGGCGGAAACTGGCGGGAAAACCAAGATTGGAAAACGAAACGGTTTTACCGCCAGCTTCCAGCTTACCACGCTGCAAACCGACTAACGATATTTTGTGCAGAACGAGGAAAACGCGGAAAGCGGACAGGGAAAATGAGCGCCTAAAAGATAAAAGGGCTTTTCCTGTCCGCTTCTTGCTCTTGCACTGCAAACTTGAAAAAAAATGTGTTGTAGAAAACGGCGCGGCATGGAGTTTGCCCCCTCAAGACCTGTGCGAAGGCGGTAAAAACTGTTTTTATGGACGCCTTTCTGTGCGCAGCGCAGCAAGAGCGCAGGGGGCAACCGAACTATCCGCTGATGTACTCGCACGGAGGAATAGACCTATTCGATACCCCCATTATCGAACAGGTCTAATATAAAAAACGCAGCGGGACTACAAAAATGCACGGAGCATATTTTGCAATCCCGCTGCACAAGGCTAGGCATTTAATAAGGCTGCAAGGCGGGCATCGGCGTAGGCGCCGACGGCTTCTCCCATGATAAGCTCAACGGAGCCTTCGCGCAACGCTTTGATAAGGCGGCATTCAATCCAGCCGGAAAGAAGCGGAGCCGGAATGCAGAGATCCGTTTTGCAGGCTTTGACAGCCGGTATCTTAAACAGCGCAAATTTGCATCGGGAGCCGACACAGAACCGCAGTCAGTTACCCATTGCGCTTGATCGTCGGAGGGAATGCAGAGCGCAAATGTACCAGTACGCTTAATATTGATCGCCGCTTGGTGCGCCGGGTCGGAACTGATAATAACCTTCGTAACCGGCTCATAATCCATCGGCATAAACCAGCCGTAGGGAGTAAGATTATACAAGCCCTCCACTGCCCCCTTCGTTGCGACGATTGCCGTCCGGCACTCAGAAAGCATCCGGTACGCCGCAGTCAAATCCGCTTCAACAAAATCCTTCATTCACACCTGCCTCTGCGCCCGTTAGTCTGCTTGTACCGCAGTTGCATCTGCTGCTTCCGCTTGTTTTTTTGAAACGCGCGCTTTTTTCTGAATCTTGTGGATATACGAATACTCATTTCTTCCGCGGCGGCTGTAACGCATTCCAACGGACACATTGTACTGCCACGCAAGCGTAAACGGCTGCACAAGCCGGTTTGTACCGAGATTCGGGTAATCGGCGGCAAATGTTCCATCCGTCAAAATCGTCCAATGCGGAGCCAACGGCAGCTCAACGCCTGCCAGCAAACCAAGCCCGAGGTAATTCATGTGATACTCATCGGTCAACTGGTACTTGTAATGAGGCCCGCCTGCAAAATTGAGCCGCACATACTTCCACATATCCGCCTGAATCATCGGCGCGACAAACAAATCAAACGCATACAAAATAGGCTGCTTCGGATACTGCGCCATCCCATTAAAGGTATTGGCGAACGGATAATATGCCGCAACCCGAATCATGCTGTTGATAGGCTTCATATTTTCAGTCTGCATCGAAAAATAAAGCCCTGCAAAATAGTTTTCCCGCACAAAGTTGCTCCGCTCCTTCTGCTTTTCAAGGCGGGTGAGCATATCAAACGCAACGCCTTCGTTGAACATGACGAATGGCCGATTTTTTATTTTCGGGAAGCCGGTTTTCGGGTCAAGCTCCTCCTGCCCTTGCACAGATGCATCTGCCGCTTCGGGCGTTGCGCTCTCTTTCCGCTTTGCGCGGCGGCTCTTTCTCGTTTTTTTGGCGCTTTCCGGTGCGGCCTCAGCAGGAGCACTCTGATCCCCGCTTACCGCAATGACAGGAGGTGTCCCCTCGCTCGCCGCTGCTTCCGCCTTTTCCACAGCGGCAGTCCGCTTTGCGCGGCGGGACTTTGCGGCCTTTTTACTCTTTTTTGCGTTTACTGCATCTTCTGCGGGGGAAGTCTTCTCCCCGCTGACGCTTATAATCGGATTCGCCCCTTCCGTCTGCGCCTCCTCTTCCGAAAAAAGAGGCAACGAAACGAGGCAAGTCCACATCATGATGAATCCAATAATCTTCTTCATGTTTTTTATCTCGCTGTATGGTAGAGGGTCATCTGTTTAGTATGCGTATTTTCGAACGTCCACGTGCAATGCAGCAGCGACCCGCGTATATCCCATTCCGTGTTCATCGTTTTTGCCTGATAGGAAAATACGAGCACGTTATCGATGACGGTATACGTCCCCTCATATTGAATCGGCTTCGTGTCGGCGCGGTTGCTGTCCGTAATCTTTGCGACAAACGAGCCGTCCGACAAAAAGGTAATCTTGTTTCCGCTGTTGTCCGCCCATGTCCCATAGAGCGGCGACGGCGTGTAACAGCCTGCAAACAGCGCGCCGCAAAGCAGTGCGGCGGCAATTAAATAATTTTTCTTCATTTATAGTCTCCCGTATTAAAAGCGGCAGCTTCCGTATGCAACACGAAGCGCCGCCCGTAAATCTGCGCCGTTTCGCTCACGGCGCACTGAGCGGCTTCGCTATTTTTCGTCGCCGAGCGTCCAGCTGACAGAGCCGGATGGCAGCACCTCCGCGCCGGACAAATCATTTACCTGCACGGAATACGTCCCGCCGCCGGCAGCCCCGCCTTTTATTTCGATGCCGCCGTAACCAACAACGCCCGGATACATTCCCGTGCACGTAACCGTCCCGCTCATTGTACCGTTTGCGCTCAAATTCGCGCTTGTATCGGTATCGCCGTTGAGAATAAACAGCCGCCCATTCACTTTATCAAGGCCGTCATAGAAGTCAGCGTAGTCGGTGTAGTGAATTTTTATCTCCGCCCCCAGCCCCGCCACGGCTCCGCTATAATTTACCTTTCCGGAAACATCTCCGGCTCTTTCTTCGGCTGCAAGTTTATCGGAAACGGAGCCTTTATCTTTGTTGACCAGCTTTGTAAGCGATTTTTTAATCGTCTTATTGTACGCCTTAAACCACGCCTCGCGGGAAAGCGCTCCGTATCCCCGCGCGTTATGCGCAGCATCCTCCGCCGGATTATTGCCCTTCGTGCCCTGTCCAAGCGAGTTGAGCGCAACCACCTTGTAGTAATAATACTTTTCCGGCTTTGCCGATTCGTTTTTATCGATGAAGCGCAATTCGCTAACCGGAGATTCGGTGAGCTTCCGGAAGCCTTCGGCCGCCTGTTCGGAGCGGAAGACATGGTAGCCGCCGGCAGCCCCCCCGTCCGGAGCCGCCCACGTTACTTCAACCGGATAGACCCCAAACGAATTGGGCGCAAAGTCTTTTAAAAGCTTTTTCGTCTTGGAAGCGGCGACATTCTTCGGCGCAAGCGGAACCGGCGCTGCCGCTTCGCTTTTTTCGCTTTCCTTATCGATGCCGGCGGCATTTACGGTCGCAACGCGGTAATAGTTCTTCTTCGCAATGTTTTTTGCGCGGAAGAGCTTTCCGCCTTCTTCTAAAACGCCCTTTGCGCCCGCAACCTCAGTATACGCTCCGTCCGGCGTATCCGAGCCGTACACCCGATACGTGTACGAAAGGCCTTTAACTCCGCTACCGACAGCCGGCGGCCACAACACATCCGCGTGGGCGGCATTTTTATCCGACGCATCGGTAACAATCACTTCATCCGGCGGGCTTAATAAAAATCCGAACGCGGGCTTTTTGCTCTCCTTTCCGCTATCGGAATAGGCGCTTTTTAAAACCTCTCCGGACGTTTTTTTCGCCGTCGCCAACAGGTAGTAATAATACATCACGCCCGGCTTTAGCCCATTCTTGTCCTCATACTGCGTAGTCGTTACCGGCACATCCCGTTTTACGAGCGCAACAACGGCATCCGCCGAACTTGTCCGGTAAATGGTATATGTTACCGTCGTATCCGGCGCAGGCGTTACGGCATCCCATTTGACGGTAATCTTTTTCTTGCTTGTTCCTAGTCCGTTGACGACCGTAACATTTGCCGGAGCCGGCGGCGCCCCTTCTTTGAGCGCATAACCTGTCGCTCCGGCCGTAAGCGCAGAACGATTCCCCGCGCGGTTTTCCGCACAAACCTTGTAATAAAAGTCCATGCCTTGATCCTGCTTAGAAACGGTCTGCCGATACGAAGTTCGGTTTCCCCGCACACGCGCAACCAATGTCGCGCTGCTGAAATCCTTGCGCGTATCGCGGTACAAAAGGTAGAACGCCGCGCCGTCCGCAGGCTCCCACGAAACATTGATGAACTCTTGGCTTGCGCCCTTGTCAGCGGATAGATTTTTCGGCGGCGCAAAGAGCCACCCCGCGCCGTTTGCATCCGGCAAGGGCTTCGTGAACTCGCTTGCATCGTAATCTTCGGCAGTATTTTCCGCCAAAACGCGGTAGTAATACCGTTTTTCATAAGCGGCATCCGCGCTGCCGGGTTCTGCAACGATGACATCAAGGTACGACGTTTTCGTCGTAAACTCCTTGACAACCGAAAATTGCCCCGCGTCGGGCGCCTTCCACGTGCCGTCCGCTTCTTTTTTCGCCTCCGCCCGCTCCAGTCGGTAGGAAGCCGCATTCTGAACCGCCCGCCAGCTCACCAGAATGCTGCCGCTGTACAGGCCCTGACTTGCAAACACATCCGCAGGCGGAAAAAGCTTTGTCTCTTTTACGCGCGACACCAACAAATCAGACAAATTGCCCGAATCGTTTTTCCGGTCAAGCGGAATCTTTTCTTCAAACCAACTGGAACAAGAGGCGGCCAAAAGCGTCAGCAGCCCCAGCGCCGCCCATTGCGCATATCGTTTTCTTTTCATCGTCTCCCCTAGTCAACCCACCAGCCGTATTTCGATTCTTTGATGCAAAAATATTCATTGTTATCCGTATATAATTGCAGCGGAATCCATTTCCTTATTTCATCCTTTTGCTTACTGTTATTTAGCAGATTTACAACTGCGCCGCCATTTCTTTGCACGCTGAGGGAGGCACTCGGCGTTTCTTTCCATTTTCCTTCGCGGGATAATGTTACTTCCGCCGAATACGATTCAAGCGGAATCCCGTCTTGCGCAATCGTGTCAAGCGGCGCGGCTTGTATTTTCACCGGATAAAACTTGATCTCATAGCGGTATGCCAGCGTATCATAGGTATCCAGCCGCGTTTTTCCAGTGGACAACTGGAGGAAGGTCGCTTTCTCACCGGAAGGCGTCAGCATCTCCGGCGCATAATTTTTGAAAGTATAATCGGCTTTTCCTCTCGCTTCTCCGAACAATCCTGCACTGCTGTCCCACCATGAAACGGAATTTTCAAAGACTGCCGTGCCGCTATTAATTTTGGAATGCAGCGTCATTTCATTCCCATATCTCGCCATTGTTTTCACGTTTTTCAAATCCGGAGTTCCGCCGTGATTCAGATAAAACGCATACGCAAACGCCAAAGAAGTCGCCTTTGCAAGTTCCTCGTCGGTTATCTGCCGGAACGCGAACACATCTTTTTCCGCCCCAATGTTGATTTCCGCATCGTCCCGCTTGAGCGTCAGCTTGTAGTAGTGTTTGGCGTCGCGCAACACTTTAAGCGCACCATCCGTGTTCGTTGCGGTACCGGCGCTTATCCCCTGCGGTTTAATGCAGAGGCTGCTGCCGCTGCCGGTAACGACGGTGTCGGTCAAGGTTGCAGGCGTTTTGAACGCAAAAGTTTTCGGGTCAAGGTCTGCAATCTTCGTCCAGCCGTCTTTTAAGTTACTGTTGAAAATGTCTACGCGCACTTCCGACGGGCCGATTTTCCGCTCGCTATAATTCCACGCATTCCATGAAACCGTCTCCGAATAGTATTTGTCGTCCTTCACAAAGCCCGACTTATCGGCATTCGGCGTTCCGCCGTAACCGGCTTTCAGGAAGTCCTTAGGATCGAGGGCAAAAACGTAGCCTTTGTTTTGCTCCTCGCGCTCCGCGTCGTTTGCGTAAACGTATTCGCTCCGCTTTTCCTTTACGGCAGCAAGTTTTTTCTCATATATCGGGAATAACACGGTCGTGCTGTCGGCACTGCTATAGCTGACGGCATACAGGTACGCCCGGTATCTATCCGCATCTTTAAGCGTCTCATCCGTAAACTTCGTCGCGTCTTTTTCCGCCGTGCCGACTTTTTGCCACGCCGCATTCGCATTTGCCGCGCCGAATGGCTTTCGGTATACCGTCGCCCGCAGCTCCTTGTGGTACGGAGCCTGCCATTGAATAACGATTTTCTCCGTATCCTTTACTTTGGATGCGGCAACTTCCAATCCGTAGCCGAAGGCCGCGCCGGAGATGTTTTTGAGCGGAACCGAATAGAGCGCGGCGGAAGCGCCCGCTTTGCTGACTTTGAACGCATCCTTTCCGTCGCCGAAGGTAAGGTCGCCCTCCCCTTCTTTTGCCGGAATGACCGCATACTTGCACAGTAAGCCGAGCGCAATTTCCGCCTGATGCTTTTTATACTGGCTCGTTCCGCCTGATTCGTCTTCCTTGTAATTGTCTTTGAGCGTAAACGTCTTACCGCTCACCGTAACGATAGCGCGCCCTGCGCCCGTTTCTTCCCCGTTTGCCGACAGCTTTTTTTCCGCCGCATTGTAATAGTAGGTATCCGTATAGGCGACTTTTGTCGCGAGAGCGTCGCTGTACATGACGCGCCGGATGAGGTAGCCGGCCGCGCCGTCAAAGGCATTCCACTGAATCGTTACGGATGTTGCGTCCTCCGCCGTGCGCTTGGCATCAAGCAGCGCCGGCCCAATGTTCCGCACGGTAATCTTCTTTTCCGTAACCGCCTTTGTCCCGCACTTTGCCTTTACCGTAAGCGTGATCGGCTTTCCGGCGCGCGTTTGGTCGTCGGAGCCGGACGGTTTTGTAATCGTACAGACCTGCTTTCCGTCTTTCGCCACGACGGCGTACTTGCCGGCGGCAATGTTTACGGTCGGAGCGTCGGCATAGTGAGCGAAAATCTCATAGCCGTCGGCCTTCTGCACATCATTCCACTCAACGACGATGGAATCGTAATCGATGCCGTTCTGAGCCGGATCCGGCGTACCGAGCGTCCCGTATTCGGTTGCGTCATCGGTTGACTTTTCCAGCTTCGCCTTCGCCGTCAGCGTGTATTTCCGCCGTTCGCCTGAAACAGCCGCATGAACATAGGAAACGCAGCCGTCCGCACCGACATCGACAATGCCGTCGCCATTTGCATCCGGCAGCGCAAAATCTTTTCCGGAAAGCGAGCCTTCCGACGCGCTTCCGTTCGGCGCAATGCTCGTCCACTTCAGCGCATACGAATAAGCAGCGTTATACTTCCATTTTATGATGAACTTATCCGCATAACCGTCTTCAACGCTAAAGTTTTCGATTTTCGGAAGTTCGCCCGCCTTGGACGTTACCGTCAGCTGCTGCACGGTGCGGACAAAGGTATACGCCTTTTTAACGTCTTTTTCGCCGCTTTTGAGCACGTAAAGCGTGTAGCGGTAGGAACCGGCGCTGTCGATAACGTCGTTGTCTTTGAAAATCCGCTGAAAGCCGGTGATCTTCTTTATATCCGGCGTTTCCAAAAGCGCCTTCGGAGCTACGTTCGGCATATCCGTCCGCTCTTCCTGCAAAATGAAGGTATATGCTCCGCCGAACGAGTCAAAGGCCGCAGTAAACTTTGCGCCGATTTCCGTAAACTTTGTGCCGTCGGCGGACGTTTTGTATTCCGTCTTAAAACTCAGCGACGGCAGCGCAATCAAATGCCCGTCGGAAAAAGCTATCGCCTGACTTGCCGTAATAACGTGCGGGGAGCCGTCAACGAACGATTGAATTTTGTACGTATACTGCGCGCCCCGTCTAATGTTGAGGCTGTCTTTAAACGTCAGCGTCGACAGAGAAGCGTAGTGCGGATAGGCGGGAACGGTTTGACTTTCCGGCCCGGCCGCCGCTTGCACGCTCAGCGATGCAGCTCCGCTTACCTTCCCATTGATTGCCTTGTCCGTGCAGCTGAACCGGTAGATGCGTTTTGCCGCATTCGTGTCTTTTACGCTGCCGAGATACTCAGCAACCGGCGCATACTTACTGTCGTCCGCGCCCTTTTCCTTTCTCCAGATTTTAAAATAGAGCGGATGCCGCGCGGAACCGTTTACGCTCAGGTCGACAAACGGCGGCAGCTTAAAGGTCAACACGATTGCCTTTTCGTCGATTCCCTGTTCCGCCTTAAAATCAATCGGCGCGTTCGGGCGCAAGCGGCGCGCGGTTTTGGCGTCAATCTTTTCGCTTGTCTCCTTCGGCGCCTCTTTCGATTCTTCTCCCTTTTGCGGCTTTATAAAAGCGCTCACCTGATAATAATATTTCGTATCCGACTGCAAGCCGACAAAGGAGGCCGTTTGATTGCCGTCCGACACGGTTACCGGCTTTCCGACTTTTTTATCCGCTTCGTCATAGCAGCTCACTTCATACAGAACGGATTTTTTATAGGTGCCGATCGAGCAGTTGTCCATCCACCAGCCGACGACAATCTTTGTGCCGTCCGGCGTTTGTTCGATATCCGTAATGATCGGAACGGCAAGCGTCGAGCCGACTACTTTTTTGCTCCGTGCCGATTCGTTTTTTTGGAAGCCGACCGCCTGAATGCTGTAGTATTTGAGCGCTCCGGCGCGTTCTTTGAGCGTAACGGAAGTGACCGTTCCCTTTACGTCCGCGCACTGCTCCATTTCGGAAAACTCGTCGTCCGCCGAAAAGATTTTATAGCGCGCAGCCCCCACCGAAGCCTTCCACGTAAGCGTCACTTCCCGCTTACCGCCCTGCGTTGCCGTCAATTCTTCCGGCGCATCAAGTTTTTTCCCCTGCGACGCTCTGCCGTTCGTCAGTTCTTTTATATTCGGCTCAGAAATTAAATCCTGTTTGCAAGCAAAAAAAGCCAAAACAAAAAAACAAAAAGAGAGGCAGACAAGCGCCTTTCGTCCATTCATTTTCATTCGCTACTCCTTTAGTTTTGTTTTTATCAGAAAGACGCTCGCCGAAGGCATACCGCCCGCTTTATGAGCGCTCAAAAGCGCCGCGCATGGCAAACAGCACTGCCCGATTCCGAACGCCTTTTTCAAAAACGCTGTTATGGTACAGTAAAATAGCTGCATTTGTCTATTGCGGGGATTTTTACGGAAAGCCGAAAGTTCAGGCGCGCTCAAAAGAGGGCAGAATGCACCGGGATTCGGCGCGTTTTCAAAAGGAGAGATACGGGCAACGCGCCCTGCCGCACGCGCCGGAATGCGGCGCGTTTTGCCGCCCCTTAGCGCTTCGACGCCATCTTACGCGAAAGGGCGCTGCCGATAAGCTGAATCAATTCGACCATGACCAAGATGATAACAACGCATTCGGCCATAATCAAAGGACGGAAGCCCTGATACCCGAAGCGGATGGCAAGGTCGCCGAGTCCGCCGCCGCCGATCGCCCCCGCCATCGCCGAATAGCCGATAAGATTAATGAGCGTCAGCGTAATGCCGTCGATGAGGGACGGCAGCGCTTCGGGCAGCAGCACTTTTACAATGATTTGCAGCGTCGTTGAGCCCATGGCGCGCGCCGCTTGAATAACGCCGCCGTCAACTTCCTTTATCGCGCTTTCAATCACGCGGGCAACAAACGGACAAGCCGCAATCGAAAGCGGCACAATGGTCGCCGCCGTTCCGATGCTGGTGCCGATAATCACGCGGGCGAGGGGGAAGAGCACAATCATCAAGATGATGAAAGGAAAGGAGCGCAAAATATTTACCGCGCGGCTGAGCGCCTGATAAAGCAGCGGGCGCGGCTTGATTCCGACCGCAGGATCGCTGATGCAAAGCAAAACGCCGAGCGGCAATCCGAGCGCAAGGCTAAAACATGCCGAAAAAAACACCATCGCGGCGGTTTGGCCGGTCGCTTCAAGCAGCAAAAGCAAAAAACGGTAGTTTTCAGCGCTCATGTTCCCTCCCTCCGGCAGCAGCTTCTTCAATCTTTACCCCGTGCGCTCTGATAAAGGCAAGCGCATCGGACAGAGCATCTGGAGGCCCTGCAATGTCGGTAATGAGCGTACCGATTTTATTTTCCGTCAGATGCTGAATGCCTCCGGCGCGGATATTAAATTCCACGTCAAAACGCTTCGTCGCCTCGCTTAAAATCGGGCGATCGGTCGCATCATCCATAAAGCGCAGAATGAACTTGCCGCCGCCGTCCGACCAGCGCACCATATTTTCGCTAGCGGTGTCGTTTCGCGAAATATGCGTAAGAAAATCGCGCGTTACCGGAGCCTTCGGCGAAAGAAAAATATCGTTGACCGATCCTGTTTCCGCAATGCGGCCGCGATCAAGCACGGCGACAAACGAACAGGCGTCGCGCACCACTTCCATCTGATGCGTAATCATAATAACGGTTAGCTTCATTTCCGACTGAATCGCACGGATAAGGTCGAGGATGGATTTTGTCGTCTGCGGATCGAGCGCGCTGGTCGCCTCGTCGCAAAACAGCACGTCCGGCTTGTGGGCAAGCGCGCGCGCAATCGCAATCCGCTGCTTCTGCCCTCCGGAAAGCGTGCTGATCGGCGCATCCTTTTTATCCGAAAGATCGACGAGCGCAAGCATTTCGCCGACGCGCTTTTCAATCGCCGCCTTATGCATCCGGCATAGCTCAAGCGGATAGGCGATATTCTGTCCGGCCGTCCGGGAAGAGAACAAATTGAAATTCTGAAATATCATCCCGAAACGCCTGCGGCACAAACGCTGCTCTTTTTCGGAAAGGGAATCGACCCGCTGCCCGTCGTAGCGCACTTCGCCTGAGTCGGGACGCTCAAGGAGGCTTGCAAGCCGGACAAGGCTCGACTTACCCGCGCCGCTTTTTCCGATAATGCCGTAAATGCTGTTCGGCGGAACGGCAAGCGAGATGCCGTCGACCGCACGGACTTCTGCTCCGTCCTTGGCCGAGCGGTATTTTTTTACCAGATTTTTTAATTCAATGTCCATTTTAGCTCCCGTTCACGCCGCAATGCCGCCGGCACGTTTCATCCGGAAAATCCTTTCGGAATTACATCACACGATTTTTCAGCACATCGTTTACCAAACGCAAAAAATCATCGTCGACGGCAACGCTTCCCTGCGGAATGCTTTCCGAAATACGGAAAACCCCGTCCGCGCCCTGCACAATCGCCGCCGCTTCAATAAGCGAAAGAATGCCGTGCTCTTCGGCAAAATGCGTAAAGGAAAACGGAGAGTGCGCAGCTCCGCCGTCAACGGGCTCAAGCACGGCGATATCTTCAAGCGCTTCCGAGTCCGCAGCGCCGGAGGCATCTTGGGGCTTCATGTGATTTTCAAAATCTTTTTCCACGATAAACTCAAGCGGCGCGATCACTAAAAAATCATCCGCCACCTCAGTACCGCCTGCCGACTCCGTTTTCGGCTCCCCAAACTCCAGCGCCTCCTGAAATTCCGCCCGATCCACAGCTTTCCGAGAAGCCGTCCCATGCGTTTCCGCTTCCGCCGCCCCTGTCGCCGCATCCTCTTCCGGCAACAAGTCCTCAACCGACTCAAGCTCCGCCTCATCCCCCGTCCCGCGACCGGCCCCCGCAGCAGCCGAGGCGGCCTCATCATCTGCACGGGCGGACGGCACCGTTGTGCCGGTGGCAACAGCCACAGAGTGCAGCAGCTCGTCTGACGCGGCAGCTTGTACTTCGGATTCGAGGGCAGCCGACAGTATCGACGCATTTTCTCCGTCGGTCATTGCCGACGCGGCATCGGTTTCAATTTCTTCTATATTATTTTGCGATTTATCGTTCTGCAAATTGGCAGCGGATGAATCTGTTCCCTCGACGGAGAGCACGGTATCTTCCGCCGGTTCTGTTTCATCGCCTGCGTGAATTGCAGACATATCTGTACCTGCGGAATGCGAAAGTTCGTCTGACGCGGCAGTTTGTACTTCGGAGTCGACGGCAGCTGAGAGTATCGACGCATTTTCTCCATCGGTCATTGCCGCCGCTGCGTCGATTTTAGTTTCTTCTATATTATTTTGCGATTTATCGTCCCGCAAATCGGCAGCAGTTGCATTCTCTCCCCTGTCGGAGAGCGCGGTATCTTCCGCCGGTTCTGTTTCATCCCCTGCGTGGGTGGGCTTTGCCGACACGCTCGCACCTTCTTCATCCGATGATTCGACGGCAACCGCATCCAGTCTCCTGTCGGAAAGCGCGGTGTCTTCCACAGCATCTGCCGAGTCGGTTTCATCACCTGCGTAGGTGGACGGCACGGTTGTGCCGACGGTAACAGTTGCGGAGTAGTGCTGCGGCTCCTCCGGCACGGCGGTTTGTGGTTCGGAGTCGAGGGCAGCCGACAGTGCTGACGCTGTGTCAGTTCCAGTTTCTTCTATATTATTTTTCGATTTATCGTCCTGCAAATCGGCAGCAGGTACATTGGTTCCGTTAATGAAGAGAGCGATATTTTCTCCAGCTTCCGTCGATTCGGCTTCGTCACCTGCATCTGAGTGAGCAGACGGCACGGTTGTACTGGCGGCAACAGCCGCGGAGTGCGATGGCTCGTCCATTGCCGCGACTGCGTCGGTTTTAATTTCTTCTATATTATTTTGTGATTTATCGTCCCGCAAATCGGCAGCAGATTCATTCTCTCCCCTGTCAGAGAGCGCGGTGTCTCCCACCGGTTCTGTTTTATCGCCTGCGTGTGCGGACTTTGCCGACGCGACCGCCGACACGGTTTCATCACCTGTATCTGAGTGAGCGGATTTTGCTGACGCGCTCGCATCTTCTTCATCCGGTGATTCGTCGGCAACCGCATCCAGTCTCCTGTCGGAAAGCGCGGTGTCTTCCACAGCATCTGCCGAGTCGGTTTCATCACCTGCGTGTGCGGAGTTTGCCGGTGCGCTCGTATCTTCTCCGTCCGGTGATTCGTCGGCAACCACGTCCAGTCTCCTATCGGAGAGCGCGGTGTCTTCCGCCGGTTCTGTTTCATCGCCTGCGTGTGCGTGAGCGGACGGTACGGTTGTGCTGGCGGCAACAGTCGCAGAGTGCGGCGGCTCGTCCGGCATGGCGGTTTGTGGTTCGGAGTCGAGGGCAGCCGATAGTGCTGACGCATTTTCTCCGTCCCGCATTGCCGCTGCAGTGTCGGTCTCAATTTCTTCTATATTATTTTGCGATTTATCATCCCGCAAATCGGCAACGGATGAATCTGTTGCCTCTACGGAGAGCACGGTATTTTCTCCAGCTTCCGCCGAGTCGGTTTCATGACCTGCTTGTGTGGAGTTTGCCGACGCGCTCGCATCTCCTCCATCCGATGATTCGACGGCAACAGTATTCAGTTCCTTATCGGAGAGCGCAGTATCTTCCTCCGATTTGGGTTCATCCGACTCTATCGATTCAGTTTTATTACCTGCGTACGCAGAAGCTGCCCCCATATCTACGGAGTACAGCGGCTCGTCCAGCAGTACCGACGCATTTTCTCCATCCGGCATTGCGGGTGCCGTGTCAGCTTCAATTTCTTCTATATTATCCTGTGATTTATCATCCCGTGAATCGGCAGCAGATACATTCTCTCCCCTGTCGGAGAACGCGGTGTCTCCCACAGCTTCTGCCGATTTGGTTTCATCACCTTCGTGAGCAGACGGCACGGTCGTGCCAGCGGCAACAGCTGCGTAGATCGAGGGGTCATCCAGCATGGCGGTTTGTGTTTCAGAGTCGACGGCAGCCGGAGCCCCTCTCATCGTAAGTTTATCGTCTGTACGAGCGAATTTTGCCGACGTGATCGCATCTTCTTCATTCGGCAATTCGACGGCAACCGTATCCAGTCTCCTGTCGGAGAGCGCAGTATTTTCTCCAGCTTCCGCAGCTTCGGTTTCATCGCCTGCACGGGCAGATTTTGCTGACACGACCGCATCTTCTTCATCCCGTGATTCGTCGGCAACCGTATCCAGTCCCCTGCCGGAGAGCGCAGTATTTTCTATCGATTCGGTTTCATCACCTACGTGAGCAGCAGATACACCCATATTTGAGGAGAGGGACAATTCATCTGACGCGGCGGTTTGTATTTCAGAATCGATGGCAGCCGACAGTACCGATACATTTTCTCCGTCTGGCATTGCCGCTGCTGCATCGTTTTCAACTTCTTCGGCAGTACCATCTACCGCCGCATCCAAGTCTCCAACATCATCCACATTGGCAGTTGAAAGCGCATCTTCCGTTTCAATTTCCTGTAACGTTTCCACCGCTTCAGCCGCTATCGGCTCAACGGCGTCGACATCCACATCGGCAGTCGAAAGCGCATCTTCCGCTTCGATTTCCTCCAACGCTTCCACCGGCTCGGCAGCTACCGGAGCAACTTCTTCGGCACTATCCGCCGTCTCCAAGCCCTCAGCGCCGTCCACATCGACAGCCGAAAGCCCGTCTCCCACTCCGATTTCTTCCAGCTCTTCTACCGATTCGGCAGCTACCGGCTCGACTTCTTCGGTACCCTCCACAGGCCCCAAGTCCTCAACATTATCTGCATCGGCAGTTAAAAGCGCCTCTTCCGCTCCGATTTCCTCTAGCGCTTCCGCAGGTTCGGCAGCTATCGGCTCAATGGATTCGACAACATCTGCCCCAGGGTCTAATCCCTTAACATTATCCGCGTCACCACTCGAAAGCCCACCTCCCACTTCGATTTCTTCTAACGCTTCCTCCGGCTCGGCATCTAGAGGCTCAAGTTCTTCGGCTGCTTTAAGCGGTTCCAAATCCGTAATATCGTCTGCGTCGGCAAGCGGCAGGGCGTCTCCCGCGCCGACTTCCTCTAGCGCTTCCACCGACTCGACATCTGCCGACTCAACTTCTTCGGCAACAGCATCTTCCGCCGACTCCAAGCCCACAACATCATCCGCACCGGCAGTCGAAATCTCGTCGTCGGCTTCGATCTCCTCCAGCTCTTCCACCACTTCGGCATCTACCGGCTCAAGTTCTTCGGCAGCTTCAAGCGGCTCCAAATCCGTAACATCGTCCGCGTCAGCAAGCGGGAGGGCGTCTTCGGCTCCGATCTCCTCCAATTCTTCCACTTCGTCTGGTGCATCCGGAAGTTGCACCTGCTCTGCGCCCGTTTCCTGCGTTTGGGCTTGCTGCATGTGCGGCCCGCTTGCCGTTGAAGACAGCAATTCTTCAAGCAGGGCGCGCAGTTCTTTCATATTGGTATTTTGCCGTGCGCCGCCTGAAAACACCGAAATAATTTCTTCCCAGCTATGCTCAAGCATGGCATCAAGCTTTTCGCCGTTCTTTTTACCGCGGCGGCCAAGCGCTTTTTTGATTTTTTCGGATAGATTTCCCTTCTGCGCTTGCAGCATGGCGGCAATTTGTGTGCGGTCGGCATCTTTTTCGATCAATTCCCGCAAGAATTCAAATTGGAAACGCTTCATCGCATTTTCGATCACCACATCGTCGTCTTTCCGCATACTAAACAGGATGAGCGTGACGAGACAGGCCGTTATAAATGCGCATATTAATAGAAGAATCCGCACATACGGCGGCAGATTCAAAATATCGTGCGGATAAATCCCCGCAACATGAGCGATTTTACCGTTTTTACTCGTGATAATATTCCAGCGGGAAAGCGTACCGGGCGAATCCTCTGCATTTTGAATCACGGAGATTTGCTCCGGAGCCGGAGAACCCGACTTCCATTTGCCGATTATCGCCGGCACGATGAGCTCGGCACCGATTTCGGGTAGGCCGAACACAAATCCGCCGAACGAACCGTCTTCCGCCGCCGCAACGGACAGCTTTTCATTGACGGCGACAATCCGCTGTTCGGCAAGCTGCAATTTCAAATCGAGCGGATTTACATAAAAAACGACGCTGTAAAAGTTTTTGTCCGCCGCAAGCGGGAGCGAAAAGAGAATGCGCTGGTTCTTGCCGTCGTAAAAGATAACCGGATTTTCTTTCATCTTGCCGTCCGGCGCGGCATTGATGTATTCATACGGGATTTCTGTAGTTCCGGTTACGGTTTTCAGCGTATCGTAATTGCCGTAATTTTTCCGCTGCCCGTCGGTTCGCGCGTCTCCTTTAAAATAGCTGTAAAGCACGCGCCGCCCCGCAGAATCGACGATGCGGATTCCGTCCAAAGCCGGCGCCTTTTCCATCAGCATATAGACGGATGCCAATGCGGATTCGGGAACGGATTGCTCAAGCAGACGGTGCACGCCTTCTTGCGCGGTAAAGCCGTCAGGATTTCCGAAAAGAGAGAGCAGATTCGATAGATACGCATCGCTTGCAGCAGCAGTCGCTTCAAGTTTTTCATTGATAACCTTCAGTTTTGCAGGCTCGTAAAACGTCCGTTCTACCGAAGAAAACATTCCGAATGAAGAAGCGACCAGCACGCCGGCAAAAACGGCTACGGCGGCAAGCAGACTGACAGCAGTTTTAATTCCAGATTTCACGTCATCACCACTGCCGGATAATAGCAAGATTTAAGAAAACAGTGAATACGGATGATGAAAAAAGATTGGAGCGCATACATTCTCCATGCCGACAGGATGGGGCCCCCTTCCCGACTCGGTAAAAGGCGGTATCTTTCATAACTTTCTTCTATATAATAGAGCGCACTTGCAAAATGTCGATAGCATCCGTAAAATGCGCGGCAACAGAGGATTCTATGAGATGCACACGGGCGCTGATTTATAAAGACAATATCGAACACAATATAAAAGCCGTGCAAGCGCTTTTGGAGCCGGGCGTAAAAATATGCGCCGCGGTTAAGGCGGACGGATACGGCTGCGGCGCCGCAATTACGGCGCAAATCGCAGAATCTCTGGGAGTGGAATTTCTTGCAGTCGCGGCGGTGAGCGAAGGAGTCGAATTACGCAAACACGGAATCCGCGCAAAAATCGTCTTACTGAGCGTGTGCACGCCCGATGAAACGGATGAAGCGGTCGAAAACGATATTATTCCGTTGGTTTTCGACACGGAAATGATCGATTTGTTCGATGCGGCCGGTCGGCGATGCAACAAAAAGCACGCGCTCTTCCTTGCAGTCGATACCGGAATGGGACGGATCGGCTGCTATCGGGAAGAGGCGGCGGCGCTTGCGGCGCACATAAACGCCTGCGAAAATGTCGAACTGTGCGGCATGATGACGCATTTTTCCGTTTCCGATTGCGTAAGCGATGAGGCAAAAAACTATACGCGCCGTCAGTTCGATGCGTTTATGGACGCAGTCGCTGCGGTTCGGCAGCGCGGCATTCATCCCGGCCTTTGCAGCTGTTCGTCATCCGCCGCCGGCATCGTTGATCCGGCCTTCCAACTTGATATGGTTCGCCCCGGCATTTTCCTGTACGGCTATTATCCCGATGAAGTCAACCGCTCGTATATTGAAGGAATCGGTAAAAAACTCGATTTAAAGCCGGTTATGCAGTTTGAAACGCAGGTCGTTGCCGTCAAACATCTGAAAAAGGGAATGTCGGTTTCCTACGGCAGAACGTGGACGGCGCACAAGGAAACGGATATCGCCGTTTTGGCCGCAGGCTATGCGGACGGCATCGCGCGCAGCAGCGCCCCCGGCCTGTGCGTAACCATAAACGGCAGCGCCTATCCGATTTGCGGGCGCATCTGTATGGATCAGTGCATGGTCGACATCGGCGCCGGAAACAAAAACGTCCGCCGCTGGGATCGGGCAATCTTTTTCGGCGCAAAAGAACACGGCGCGCTCTTTGACGCAGCGGACATCGCCCGCACCTCCGGTACCATCGCCTACGAAGTGCTCACCGGCATAGCAAAACGCGTCCCGCGCGTCATCGTCTAACGCAGGCGGGACAACCCGGCATTGCTTCCGGCTCTCTTTCTTTCCCGATAGGATGAGAAGATGCAAGCGCGGATAACCGGCAGCTCGAATGCGCCGTACCCCGCGCAGAAAGAAAAAGCGCCCCATCCGCTGGAGCGCCGTCTGCCGAGAACCGGAATCGAACCGGCACGACATTTTACCGTCGAGGGATTTTAAGTCCCTTGTGTCTACCAATTCCACCATCTCGGCATGATTCGTATCATAGTTGAAATTATCAGGTATTTCAAGACGCAGAAGGGGCAGCAAAAACATATTTCCGAAAAAATGCCCGCTTCCCGTAAAAGCGCAGCATTTTCGGAATACAATTCCGCCGCGCTATTGCCTTTCACCGTACAGGAGCGTCCGCAATGCCGGACGCAGTTCCAGCGCATCCGTTACGGCGCGCGCTTCTTCTTCCGCTTGCGCCATCTTCCCGGCAGACGGATGCGCTTGGCGGAGCGCGCGGATCAATATGTTTTTCGGCGTGTGCTCGGCATCGACGAATTCCAAAAGCTGCACCGCGTAGCCCGCCGCTTCCAAATATTCCGCCCTGAGCGCGTCGGTTAAGAGCGCTGCAAAACGCTCTTTGATAAGTCCATGCTTTAAAAGCGGCAAAAAAGAGCAACGCGCCGCCGCCCGTTCGGAAGAAGAGCCTCCCATCCCGGAAGCCGCATCCAGCTGCGCGTTCAATTCGTGTTGGCAGCAGGGAACGCAGAGCATTGCGCGGCAACCGGCCTTCACCGCATAGGAAAGCGCCTCATCGGTCGCAGTGTCGCACGCATGCAGCGTGATCACAAAATCCGGCAAAAAAGGGAGCGGATAGTCGGCAATGCTTCCGGCCGCAAAATGCAGCGACGTACACCCCAGCTGAGCGGCGGTTTCGGCGCAAAACGCAATCACATCGTCTTTCAGGTCGAGTCCGACAATGTCCGTAGGAATCTTTTTGACGCTCGTCAAAAAATAATGCACCGCAAAGGTGAGATAGGATTTTCCGCAGCCGAAATCAGCAATCCGCAGCGGCCGCGTTTCGGAAATCGGCAATTCCGAAAGCAAAAACGGCAGTATATCGTCGACAAATTCCAAAAAACGGTTGATTTGACGGAATTTTGCGTACTTTGCCGCAACAACCTTTCCTTCAGCCGTCATAATGCCGAGCCGAATCAAAAACGGAACTGGAACGCCTTCCGGAAGCAGATGGTTTTTCTTCCGGTTAAAGCCGCCCGCGCCTTCCAGAGCCTGCCGTGCAGCCGCAACAGCCGTACCGTGCGCATACCGCTTCCGAGCGAACGGTTCCGCGCCCGCATCTTTTTCTTCCATCCGGTTCGCTTTACGGAGCGTCGTTACTTTTCCCTTTTTGTTTGCAAGAATCGTAATTTCTTCGGATTCGGTCAAAATGCTGCAATTTCTAAACGTTTTTCCGGCATGTTTTTCGATAAACGCATCCAATTCCGGAGCGCTTTGACGCGCATGAAAAACCTGCGTCCGCGTAAAAAATTCGGCAAGATAAGGCTTATCCCCCGCCGTCCCCGCCGCTTTTATCTTTATGCGCACATACGGCGCGCCGAATGCCGCTTCGCACTGCGCCGACGGCTTTGAAAATGTCGCGCGAATAATCATACGCGCACGACTGTATACTAAAACGCATGAAATTGATATACTTCGTTCATGGCAAAAGTAATTGTTTTTGTAAATCAGAAAGGCGGAGTGGGCAAAACGACTTCCTGTATCAACATCGGCGCGTATATCGCACTGGCAGGCAAAAAGGTTTTGCTCGTCGATTTCGATTCGCAGGGCAATATGTCAAGCGGCGTCGGAGTTTCCAAAGACAAACCGACCGTTTATGAGCTGATTGCCGGCCGTTCTCAGCCGGAAGAAACGGTAAAACATTCGTCGGTAGACGGACTTGACGCCATCAGCGCTTCCATAGACCTCTCCGGCGCTTCCATCGAGCTTGTCGATCAGGCGAACCGCGAATTTTTTCTGAAAAATGCGCTCGAACCGCTCAAAGATAAATACGATTACATTCTTATCGACTGTCCGCCGTCGCTCGGCGTGCTCACCTTAAACGGTCTTGCCGCAGCGGATGCCGTTTTAGTTCCGATGCAGTGCGAATATTTTGCGCTCGAAGGCATTACGCTGCTTTTGCAGTCGGTCGATAAAGTCCAAAAGAGCATCAATCCGCGCCTTATCATAGACGGCATTTTCTTTACGATGTACGATTCCCGCACCCGCCTTGCGCAAGATGTCGTTATGCAGGTTAAAACCTATTTTCAAGACGTCGTTTTCAGCACCATCATTCCGCGTAACGTCCGCCTTTCGGAAGCCCCGTCGCGCGGCCTGCCGATTTGCAGCTACGCGCCCGACTGCGCAGGAGCGCTCAGCTACCAAAAACTTGCGCAAGAGGTAATGGCACGTGGCTAAAAACGTCGGACTGGGATTAGGCCGGGGGCTTGACGCGCTCATCGGCAATATGGACGGCGTTTCCGGCGCCCTTACTCCGGCTCTGCACGCGCCGAATATGCAGAGCGGAACTCCCGCAAACCTTCCGCCCCATGTCGATATGGATGAAAACGGCGACCTCTGGGTCGATCCTGCGCTTTTAAAGCCGAATCCGAAGCAGCCGCGCACCGATTTTGATGCAAAAGCGCTCGATGAGCTTGCCGAGTCAATACGCGAACACGGAATCCTTGAGCCGATTGTGGTAGAACCTGCCGACGACGGCTTTTTTATCATCATGGGAGAGCGGCGGACGCGCGCGGCGCGGATTGCAGGGCTTACGAAAGTGCCTGTCCGGCTTGGAAAATACGATGAGCAGAAAAAACTTGAGCTAGCGCTCATCGAAAACATTCAGCGTTCGGACTTGAACCCGATAGAAGAGGCACAGGCCTATTACAATCTCATGCAAATGGGCGATTTGAGCCAAGACGAAGTTGCGCGCCGCGTTGGAAAAAAGCGCCCGACCGTTGCAAATGCGCTGAGACTTTTAAAACTGCCGGAAGCGATGCAAAAGTCGCTCATCGATGCGCAAATTACCGCAGGACACGCGCGCGCCCTCCTTTCCGTCAATAATCCCGCCGACCAGCAAGTCCTCTTCGGCAAAATCATCGTCGGCGCGTTGAGCGTTCGGGAATCGGAAGCGCTTGCAGCCGGCTACAATAACGGCGGGCGCATTGCAGACAGAAAGAGCAGCAGACCGCCTGTCAAAAAAGCAACCGACATCATCGAAATCGAACAAAAGTTTATCGAAGTATTCGGCACAAAAGTTGTCCTCAAAGGCTCTATCGACAAAGGCTCGATTCAAATCGATTATTTTAGCAAAGAAGATTTAGACCGCTTGTACAATGTCATTACCGCAGGCAAATAAGGCGGCCCGTTTCCATCTTGTATTACTCCCGCTTGTGCTTTATAGTGGCGCACGGAAAGCGCGGCAGACGGAGCGGCTTTCGCTTTTTATATAACAACGATTCAGTTTAAAAAGAGGAAAAAATGCGGTGTCCATATTGCGGCGGTTTGGAAGATAAGGTAATAGAATCTCGAACCATGGCGAACGGAGAGAGCATCCGCCGGCGGCGCGAGTGTTTGGCGTGCGGCTACCGGTTTACCAGCTATGAGCGGATAGAGGAAAAGCCGTTTATGGTGATTAAGCGCGACGGGCGGCGCCAACCGTTTGACCGCAATAAATTGGCCAAAGGCATTGAGCGCGCGCTCGAAAAACGTTCGATTGCCACAAATACGGTTGAAAATTTTGTAAACGAAATAGAAGACCGCGCCGTTTTAAGCTGTCGCACCTCGCATGAAATTACGACGACCAAACTGGGAGAGCTGGTGCTCGAACGCCTCTACGAACTCGACAAGGTTGCCTACATCCGCTTTGCATCCGCCTACAAACATTTTGAAACGCTCGAAGAATTTCTAACCGAAATTAAAAATGCCGAAAACCACCGCACCGAACGCGCAGAGGATTAAACGCGCCGCATCGCACAGCCCCCGCACGTAAATCGCCGGCATCAAAGCGTAAGAAAGCACATCCGCTTCGTATCTTTAATGGCATTCGGGTTCGCGCGATCGTCGCTTGGAGTACTTCCAATCGTTGCCATATAGCGCGGATCGTTTTGATACGTCCATTTTTGATGCTTCGACGCGCCGCACTGCACAAAGCCGTGCTTTTTAAGCGCCGCGCCGATATCGCTTTGCCCGTGAGCGCTTTTTACAGCAGCCGACAAATCGTCTTCGCACTGCTTGTATGATTTGTAGGCGTTCGATTCTTCAAACTTCCAACCGCCGATGAGCTTTTTAATTGCGGCGAGCACGTGGTCTTTCCGGGTATTTTCCGCGCCGTTTTCATCCGTAACGGCTTTATAAAACAGTCCTTTGATAAAATCATCGATTTCATTCGGAAATAACTCTTTTTCGGCACAGGGAACGTGCAGCAAAAATCCCTGCTGCATTTCCTTTTTCTGCAAAAACTGTTCCGTCAGAGCCGTATTTTTTCCTTCCGACTCCGCAAGCTTCGTTTTCAGCCGG
Source organism: uncultured Treponema sp. (assembly GCA_963543045.1). GTDB lineage: Bacteria > Spirochaetota > Spirochaetia > Treponematales > Treponemataceae > Treponema_D. Next base: position 1,964 of record CAUTZW010000041.1, on the reverse strand, counting down.
TCATTTTCACGGCGCACGCTGGCAACTTCGGCATCAAACGTCTTCGCAAATTGCTCCTGTTCGCCTTTCGCCTCACGCAACCGCTCTTCAAGCTGCGCAATTTTTTCATCTCTTTGCTGCAGCGCCGCATCGCGCTCAGCTTTGAGTTCGGAAAACGCTGCGGCAGCTTTCTTTTGTTTTTGCGCGGAGACTGCCTGCACCAGCTCACTCCACGAAAGCCCCGCTGCAAACGGATGCGCCGCCGCGATCTCAACAATCTTTTGATACACCCGTTCTATAGAAAGGTTCCGCCCCGGATTTAAAATGAAGCGGCCGCCCAATCCCCAATAAATGCCGACCGCCCCGTTATACGCATTGGCACCCTTCGTCTCGCGCTTGAGAAAATAGGTAAAACGCCCCTCGCCTTCTATAAAAACCTGCGCCATGCCGAATAGCCGCTCCGCCGCGTCCTTCGCGTCGAAGAGGCAGTTGCCCCGCTCATCCAAACTGGCGTACACGACGGGTAGCGGAGCCGGAACGCGGGCCGCAATGATGTCGGTCAGCGCCGCCGTTTCAGGCGAATGCTCATCGACTTTGACCGGAACCTTCCGAAGCTCCGGACAGTTTTTGCCGATGCGCGCCGCAATGTCGATAAAATGCGCCGGAGCGCGCTCGAATCGGTTTTTCGGCACGTCGCCTTCCAGCGCGCGTTCAAAGGTGAGCGCCGCCTCATCATTCGTTGCGCTCAAAACCACAAACGTGTGCCAAATACGCTCCACATCGGCTTCTTTTTCGGCAAAATGCCAACCCCAGCATGATTGCCTGCCGACAGCAAGGCTTTTTACCTGCAGAATGCCGATTCCGCCGCCGTGTTCATAATGGAATTGCTGCGGGCATTGCGCCTGTTCGCGAATCATCGCTTTCATCTTAGCCGAAATATACGCGGAATTTTCGCACCAGTTTTTTACGCAGCGCCAAACGGCATCCTGATAGATACCGGCATTTAAATGAAGCGCTGTTTTGAATGTCGTTATCATATCATTTGCTCCGGGATAAAAAATGAGGCGGCCGCACCGACGCGCTGCCGCATACCGTGATAGAACCGCTCTCCAAAACGACTGCGACAAACTTACACCGAACCATACATTGTTTCAAGCGCACAACGGAGCCGCCGTCTATTCTGCGATGTCGCAAAATTGCGCGCGACACACCTTCGGCAAATCCTCGGCCTTCATGCACAGCATCACGCCGCGTTCGCCCGCATTGATATAAATCCTTTCATGCAGCAAGGCCGTTTCATCGACAAAAACGGGAAAGGGCTTTTTCATCGCAATGGGAGAACAGCCGCCGCGGATGTATCCGGTCGTCTTTTGCAATTCGCTGAGCTTAAGCGGCAAAATCTTTTGTCCAGTTATCCGTTTGATTTTCTTCAAGCCGACTTCACAACAGGCCGGCACGCAAAAAATAAACACTTCGTTTCCGGCGCTCAGCATTGCGATTGTCTTAAACATTCGGTACGGATCAATGCCGAGCTTTTGCGCCGCCGACTGCGCATCCAGATGCTCCGTATCGACTTCATACGACAACACCGTATACGGCGCCCCAGCCGCATCCAACACACGCATTGCATTTGTTTTTTTCATAGTGCACGGAGCATGCGCGCATCCGCTGTGCGATGTCAAGGGCGCGAGGGCGGACGGGGAAATTATATTTTACAGATTTAATTTGGTCGGCCGTCCGCCTCCTGTTTTGCCTATCGGCAAAAACAGGCTAGATGGCTCGTTTTCCCGCCCGTCAACCTTCGCGAACTGCTTACCAGTTTCGCGCCAGCGAAACTAGAAGCGCTCGGCCGAGCCTCTACCATCATGTACGTGCCCGTATTTCCGACTGCCTCGCCGCGCCCTAGACCTTAAACTTTCTTACCTCCCCTGCGAGCCCCTCGATACTATCCTTGTTCTTCCGCGCGAGCTCATTGACTTCCTGCA
>CAUTZW010000040.1:0-24380 GCA_963543045.1 uncultured Treponema sp. | reverse complement strand
TAACCGCATCTTTTATGCTGCAAAAATACCCGTCGTATTCCCGTTCCGTTTCAAGTACTTCAAGTGCATCTTCCAGTTCTTCCCACCTCATACGGGCGGTGTAGCATTTTATCTTCTTTCTTACATATACAGTGCAAAAATTGATTTCCGTGTCGACGAATATTTGTTTCTCTTGACGCGCTTGACGTACGTTCTCTTGCACAAAACGATCCACGGCTATTTCTAGACTGCTATAAACCGCCGGTTTTTATCGATGAAATTCAATATGCACCGGAACTTTTTCCGTATATTAAGGAGCTTGTTGATCGCCGTAAGGAAAAAGGCCTGTTTTGGATAACCGGCAGTCAGCAATACAATCTCATGCAAAATATTACCGAAAGTCTTGCCGGTCGAGTCGGCATCTTGCATTTACAAGGCTTTTCTCAAAGTGAGAAACACGGCAACGCCGATAAATCTCCATTTTTGCCTGAAAAAGATTATATCAACGCAAATACTGCTCCTGCATTCGACTTAGAACAGATATTCCGTCTTATCTGGAAGGGGTCTTTTCCGGCATTGTGGACATCCCCCGATGATTATTGGGAAATGTTTTATGCCTCTTACGTTCAGACGTATATTGAGCGCGATGTCCGGCAGATACTCAATGTTTCAAATGAACTGACGTTTATAAAGTTTATGCGCGCAGCGGCAGCTCAGACCGGCTGCCTGCTTGACTATGCGTCAATGGCGCGGGACACCGGCGTTTCCGAGCCGACGATAAAATCGTGGCTTTCCGTGTTGCACACATCGGGCGTAATCTACCTTTTACAGCCTTATTCCGCCAATTTGACAAAACGCGCCATAAAAACACCCAAGATCTATTTTATGGATACGGGACTTGCGTGCTATTTAACACGCTGGAACAATCCCGCACCTCTTGAGGCTGGCGCGTATGCGGGAGCAATTTTTGAAACCCATGTCGTTTCCGAGATTTTGAAGTCTTATTGGCATAACGGCAAAGAGCCGTTCGTCTATTTTTACCGCAACAAGGATATGCAGGAAATCGACTTGCTCATCGATTTGAACGGAAAGCTCTATCCCATCGAGATTAAAAAGAAAAGCAATCCCGATAAAAGCGATGTTCGCTATTTCCGCTTAGTGGAAAATGAGCTGCACCGCCCCTGCGGAGACGGAGCGGTAATCTGCATGGCGCCGACGCACCTTCCTATTACGGAAAATACAATGGCGATTCCCGTCAGCTATATTTGAGTCGGCACAAGCAAAAAATCCGAAATTTTGTGCATGAAACGGGAACGTGCACAAAAAATCGAAAAATTTGTGCATGAGTTGATTATGTGCACAAAAAAAACGATACTTGCGCCATGCGACAATTGCCGTTCAATTTTAATTTTGATGATGCGGACATTCTAAAGCCGCTGAATACTGTCAATCATACGCTGGGGCAGCTCAACGGCGCCATAAATCTTTTGCCGAACCCGTACATCATTTTTAATGCAATCACGCTCGGCGAGGCGAAAGAGTCGAGCGCAATCGAAAATATCGTAACGACATTCGACGAGTTGTTTAAGGAAATGAGTTATTCGGAAAACGAACCTGCGCCAAAAGAGGTGGTCAATTACCGGCAGGCGATGCTCAAGGGATTCGGGCTGCTCAAAGAGGACGGATTTATTTCAGTCAATCATATTGTTCAGATTCACCGTATCGTTGTTCCAGAGACGGGCGACATTCGGAAATTGCCCGGCACGGTTATCGTCAACACGAAAACCGGCGAAGTCCTGCACACTCCGCCGCAAAGCGAAGCGGAGATTCGGGAATATCTGACCAATCTTGAAAAATACATAAATATGCCGGAGCTGGAGGACATTGACCCGATTTTGAAAATGGCAGTCATCCATTTTCAGTTTGAATCCATCCATCCATTTTATGACGGCAACGGACGGACGGGACGTATGCTCAACATTTTGTATCTGACGCTCGCAAAAAAAATCGACTTGCCCATTTTGTACTTGAGCAAGTACATCAATCAAAACCGCGCCGAACATTACGAACGCCTGAACGCGGTGCAGGCGGATTTGAGCCGCTTAAAGGAATATCTCCTTTTTATGATAGAAGGCGTGCGCCGAATGTCGGAGTTTACGCTGCAATTCATTACGGCGTTTACGGATACGATGAACACTGCGTCGGCTCTCGTAAAGGAGCGGTGTCCGAAAATCTATTCGCAGCAGCTTATTGAGCATCTTTTTTTCGACTTTTATACGCGGAACGAATATTTGTGCGAAAAACTCGGCATTTCGCGAAACACCGCCGGAAAATATCTGCACGAACTTGCCGATGCGGGAATTTTAATCGAAGAGAAAGCCGACAAAATGAAGATTTACAAAAACGCGTTTTTATACAATCTGGTGCGTGTTTGGTAACTGGGCGGACGGAAGAACCAGACTTGAAAAACGTAATACGTTTTCCGTCCGCTGCTCGTTTCAAAGTCTCGCAACTCGTTCACCTTGCACAGCCCGCGTCTCGCGCAAGAGCTTCCGCTCCCTCGCTGTGCCGTCAGCCCCGATTTTTGCCGACGGCGGCTCCTTCCGGGCGAACGGAAAAACAGGACTTAAAAAACACAATGCGTTTTCCGCCCGCTGCCCGTTTCAAAGTCTCGCAACTCGTTCACCTTGCGCAGCCCGCGTCTCGCGCAAAGGGTTTCGCGCCCGCGCTGTGCCCGACGCACGAAAAATTGAAAATTGTTTTTTGCTGTGGTATAGTGGCAAAATCTTTCGGGAGCGGCCGCGTATCCGGCGGCTTTCGGTATGCGCGCTGCACGGCGCATTCAATACGGCGGCTTATGCAATCGGCAAGAATCGGCGGCTTTGGTGGCGCAACTTTCCGGCCGGGCGTGTTTTCCGCCGCTTTCCGTTCAGGCAGCGCAAGGCGGGGCAGCATGACAGCCGGCAGCGGCAAACGGTTATATATCATCGGCGCGGGGTTCGCAGGGCAAACAATTGCGGACGACATTAAGCGCAAACGCATATTCGGAACGGCTGCGGCCTTCCTTGACGACGACAAAACGCTCATCGGCACAAAGGTTGACGGGATTCCCGTTTTGGGGCCGATTGCAAGTCTTTCATCGATTTTCAGACCGACGGACAGCGATGAAGCAATTATCGCGATTCCGAGCGCGCCGGTAGAGCGGGTTCGGGAAATCTACGGCTTGCTGAAGGAAAGCGGTTTCTCCCACATCAAAATCCTTCCGGGCATATCGCAGGTGATAAACGGTTCGGCGCATCTGGTGCAGACGCGCGACATCGATCCGCTGGACATTCTGGGACGGACGCCCGTTACCATTCAGCTCAAAGAAAGCCTGTCCTACCTGCGCGGTAAGCGCGTGCTCATCACGGGGGCGGGCGGTTCGATCGGCTCGGAGCTGTCGCGGCAGCTGTTGTCCGGCGGCGCGGAGCGGCTCTATCTGTTCGGGCACGGCGAAAATTCCATCTATCAAATCGATCGGGAGCTGCGGCTCTTGCAGGCGGAAGGCATCGGCGAAAAAGCGTCCGTCGTTCCCATCGTCGGCGATATGCAAGACCGCGCGTACACCGACTACATCACCGCAAAAACGCGGTGCGAAGTGATTTTCCACTGCGCGGCGTACAAGCACGTTCCTATGATGGAAGAAAATCCGGTCGCGGCGATTGCAAACAATGTGTTCGGCACAAAAAACCTGCTGGACGCGGCGTTGGCGCATCACGTCAAACGCTTCGTGCTCATTTCGACGGATAAGGCGGTGGAGCCGGCGAGCGTTTACGGCGTCAGCAAAATGATTTCCGAAAAGCTGACGCTGCATGCGGCGCGGAATGCGGCGGACGGAAGCAATTTTATGTTCGTCCGATTTGGAAACGTACTCGGTTCGCGCGGTTCCATTTTGCCGCTGTTCATGGAGCAAATAAAAAACGGCGGGCCGGTAACCGTCACGTCGGAGGGCATGGAACGGTATTTTATGACGATTCCGGAAGCCTGCTCGCTGGTGCTGCAAACCGGCGGAGTCGGCAAGAACGGAGAAAGCTACCTGCTCGACATGGGCGCGCGGATTAAAATCATCGAACTTGCCGAACAGATTATCAAATTCAGCGGACTGGAGCCGTACAAGGATATCGGCATTAAAATCGTCGGTATGCGGAAAGGCGAGCGGGAAGTTGAACCGCTGTGGCTGCCGGAGGAAGAGCCGAAGGAAACCGGCTACCCGAAGATTCTCCGCCTGAAAAACCTCGAATTTCCGGAGGAACGCATCAACGCCCTGCTGCAAAAGCTCTCTCCCATCTGCCGCTGCGCGGACGGCGTTCTTCCGGATACTGCGGTATTCCGCAACAGAGAGCGCCTGCTTGATGTGCTGTGCGCCGACTTTCCGTCGCTAAAACAATTCTACGATACCATGAGGAGCGAAATATGAGCGGGGCGCTTAAAGTAAAGTTTTCCGTGCCGTCGATTTCTGCGGAAGAAGAGCAAGCCGTTTTGGACGTGTTGCGTTCAGGCTGGCTGACGACGGGAAAATACGCGTTACAGTTCGAATCGGATTTTTCCGCATTTATGAACCGCGCGCAATCGCACGAAGCGCGGGCGGCGGCGGGACTTTCGTGCGCTCCCGTGCAAAGCCTTGCGGTCAACTCAAATACCAGCGGGATGGTGCTTGCAATGGAAGCGTGCGGCGTAACGGCCGGAAGCGCAGTCATTACGACGCCGTATACCTTTGTTTCAACGGCGACGGCGGCGCGCCATTTGGGAGCGGACGTGCTTTTTGCCGACACAGAAAAAGATTCGTACAGCATCGATCCCGACCATGTTGAACGGCTCCTTGCCGCCGATACGGAGCGGCGCATCAAGGCGGTCGTGCCCGTCCATATTGCGGGCAACCTCTGCGATATGCGGCGGCTGTGCGCGCTCGGAAAAAAATACGGCGTTAAGATCATCGAAGACGCAGCCCATTCGTTCCCCAGTTTAACGGCGCTCGGCTATGCGGGAACCGTCGGCGACATCGGCGTGTTTTCATTTTACGTTACCAAAACGATAACGACTGCCGAAGGCGGCATGGTCTGCACGCGCGACGAATCGCTTGCGAAGCGCATGACGGTGATGCGTATGCACGGAATGGACCGGACAACGTGGGACCGCTACACTTCTCCGCGCGCCTCGTGGGAGTACGACATCGTCGATGCGGGCTACAAGTTCAATTTGCCGGATATTCTTGCGGCGATCGGCGTGTGCCAGCTGAAAAAGGCGGAGGCGTTTTTTGAGCGGCGCAAAAAAATCGTTCAGCAATATAACGATGCGTTCGCGCACTGCGATTTTATAACACTCCCGCCGGACGGCGAAGGCAATGCGTGGCACCTGTACCTCATGCGCCTCAAGCCGGAGCTGCTAACAATCGGCCGCGACGAGTTTGCCGCGCGCTTGCAAGAACGCGGCATCGGCATTTCCGTTCATTTTATTCCGCTCTTCCATTTTACTTATTGGAAAAACCTCTACAAAGATTTTACGGCGGACAATTTTCCGAACGCGCAAGCGAATTACGCCGCAACCGTTTCGCTCCCGCTGTGGCCGGATATGAGCGCCGCCGATGCCGATGCGGTGATTGACGCGGTGCGGGATATAGGATCGGCGTACCATGTCTGAATCCGGACGGCCGGGCAGAAAGCGGCAGAAGAAAACGGCGGAATCCTATCTTGCCAACGAATTCTATTCCGACTGCACTGCCGACGGAATGCTTTTCGGCGCGATTGTCCGCAGTCCCTACGCCTACGGGCGCATTACGAATGTCATAATCGATTTGCCTGAGCAGTACCGGCTGTACACCGCCCACGATATTCCGGGCGAAAATACCATACGCACGCTGAATGCCGGGTCAAAGATTTTCTGTACGGACGAGGTGCAGTACATCGGAGAGCCGGTCGGCATTATTGTGGGGCCGGACTTGCAGACGGCGCGGCGGCTTGCGGCCGAAGTTGAGCTGACGTTTGCAATTGACACCATCGAAGCGGCGGCAAAATCGCTTGCCAAAGAATACCGCCGCCCCTTCATTCGGCCGCTTCCGCCGTCCACGCAATACGATGAAAAAATCCTGCTGAGCGTTTTCAAAAAGTTTTTGGCCGACGGAGAAGAGCCGCCGGTTCAAAAAAATTATTGCACGCTGCACGAGCGGCCGTGTTTGCATTCAGCCTGCCGGAGCGTTGTGATTGCCGAGCGGGTCGTCAGAACGGGCATTTTCCGTCCGGCAGCGGATAAAACCGCTCCTTCGCCCGACGAATTTTATGAATCGGCCGATTACGATGTCGCCGGAACGTGGACGCATCGCGAAATTCCGTTTGCGTGGTCGGAACCAAGCGGCGCGTTCTGCATGAAGAAGGGGCAGAAACTTACGGTTATGACGACGACGCAGTGGCCGGAGCATCTGAGGGCGGCGCTTGCGTGCGCGCTCAATATCGATGCCGAAAACATAACAGTCAGAAAAACCCGCTCGCAAACGCCGAATGTCAGCGGCCTGTGGCGGTGCACGACGCTTGCGGTGCAGGCAGCCGTTGCATCCTACTTGAGCGATAGTCCGGTGCTCCTCATGCTGACGCGGGAGGAACAACGCGCATTTATGGATGCGGGCGTAAAGACGACGCTTTCATACCGGTCGGCGGCGGACAAGAGCGGGCGGATTCGGGCGATGAAAATTACGGTCGATGCGGATGCCGGCTGCGCCAATCCCTTTGCGCCGGAAATTGCCGACCGGCTTGCTGCGGCCGCTGCGGGTTTTTACGACATTGAAAATATATCCGTCGCGGTGCGCATTCACACGTCGGACAATCCGCCGTCATCGCTGTATCCGGAATTGGCTGATGCGCAGGTTTTCTTTGCGCTCGAAAATCACGTGCAGCAAATCGCCCTCCGCACCGGTTTGCTGCCGGACGAAATCCGCTTCAAAAACAGTGCGCCCGACGGCGTGCCCGAACATTCTCCGTTCATCGTCAAATTGCACAAAGCGCAGGCAGCCGTGCAAACGATAATGCGCCAGAGCGACTTTGGGCGGAAATATGCGTCACTGCATCTCGACCGTGCCAGCCCGCGCCGCATCGATGACCGATTCTTCCGCTCGCTGCCGCGCCGCGGCGTCGGGCTGGCGTGGGCGTATAGCGGATCGTGCTTTTTCGGCTCGATGTTTAACGCCTTCGACCAAAAGATGGAAGCGACGCTTGAAACGGACGGAACATTCGTCATTCATGCGGTGGAGCCGTCTCCGCCGGTCGCCCAAATATGGAAAAAAATCGCTGCGGGAATGCTCGGGATCGATGAAGCTGCCGTGCGCATCACAAATGCCCTTGAAACGCAGCGGCCGCCGACCATCCCCGACAATTTGTACAATACGCTTTCGATTATGACGCTCCTTTTGAAACGCTGCTGTGCCGAAATCCAGAAGAAGCGCTTCCACATTCCGCTGCCGATAACGTCGAAGAAGGCGGTAACGCCCGCGATGAAAAAGCAATGGAATGCGGCGGACTTTTCCGGAGCGCCGTTCCATTCGTCGACATTCGGATGCGCCATCGCGGAGGTGGAGTTCGATGCCGATACCTACATGGAAAAAATCAACGGCATTTGGATTGCGATCGATTGCGGCGAAATCCTTTCGGTAAAGGCTGCGGAAAATGCCGTGCGCCTTGCCGTTCAGCAGGAATTGGAACGCCTTGTGCTGAACGAAACGATTCCGTGCAGTCATATTTCCATTTCGTTTATGCAGTCGAATAACCCGCCGACGGAAATCGGCCGCATTGTGCACAATATTGTTCCGGCGGCATTTACGTTGGCGATGTCGCAAGCGCTCGGCGCGCCGGTAACCGCGCTTCCCTGCTCGCAGGAGCAGTTCTATCATCTGGCGCAGGAAGCGGCGGCCGTTCCGGCTGCGGCGCCGAAGGAGCCGGATAACGCCCGTCCCGATAAAAAAGAAGGTGAAAAATGACCATACCGGTAATCATGAACGGCGAACACACGTTTTTTGATGCGGCAGCGGATGAAAAGCTGCTCGACGTACTGCGCAAAAACGGCAACCTATCCGTCAAGTCCGGCTGCATTCAAGGCTGCTGCGGCGCGTGCGCCGTCTTGCTCGACGGAAAACCGGTTCCCTCCTGCCTGCTGCCCGTTTCGTTCGCGTACAACCGGAGCATCGAAACGCTTGAGCATTTCAGCAAATCGGAAGAATACCGCTGCATCGTCGAAGGTTTTGAAAAGGCGGGCATCGTCCTGTGCGGCTTTTGCAACGCCGGAAAAATCTTTGCCGCAAGCACGGTGCTCCGCGCAAACGCCAAGCCGACCCGCGCAGCCGTTGCGGGAATCATTCGGCACCTGTCGCCGTGCTGCACGGACTCGGAAACGCTGATTAACGGCATTATTTATGCATTCGATTGCTACGCGCAAAAAGCAGAGGTCATGCGATGAAAGCGGGCGAAAAGAGCGTGTTCTATGCGCGCAACCTGAGCGAACTCTTCTATCATATTAAAACAATTTCCGCGCTCAAAATCGTCGGCGGCTGCACCAATCTGCGCGCGCTGCCGGAAAAGGCGGTCTCGACGCTGCTCATTCCCGAATTGCGGATGATTGAAAAGTATGAGCGGTACATTGAATTCGGACCGGGAACGACGCTTGCGGAAATCGAGGAGCTGGGGGAGCGGCATTTGCCGCCGATGCTGTATCAGGCCGTCAGCTCCATTGCAAATGCGTTTGTGCGGAATCTTGCGACGGTCGGCGGAAACATACTGGCCGACGGGCCGAAGCATACGCTCTATGCGCCGCTGCTTGCGCTCGGAGCCGTCCTTGAAATCCGCAGCCCGACCGAAACAAAAACCGTCCCCCTGCACGGCTTCTCCGCCGTCCCGCCGAAACACGCGCTGACCAGCATCCGGGTGCCGCTCAACAACTGGGACGTGAGCATTTTCCACCGGCTCGGCGTCAACGGTATGCTCGACGACGATTCCGCGTCATTCGCATTCCTCGTCGACACGGAAAAAGGCGTCATCACCAAACTCCGCATCGCCCTCGGCGGCGCCGTAACATTCCGCTGCGCCGAACTCGAAAACAAATTACTCGGCACCCGCCTCCCGCTCCACGAAGCAAACAGAGAAGTCTACATCAGCGAAGCCGCCGCCTCATTCGACGCGCACGCAACCGGCCTCCCGCCCCAACCCCTCCTCCGCCGCCGCTTCATCAACCTCGTCCGCCACGCATTCGACCAGCTGACATAACGCCGCGACCGATGACTGCTGCGGCGGCACTCGCGGGGGTGCGCTGACCGCTGGCGAATGGCTGAACATGCATCGGGCGACAGAGCGCGGGCGATGCGCCGCCTGCCGGTGTGTGCGACTTGGCTGCGTTCGATCGGCAACGGTCGGTGCGGCAACCGGAGTTGCGGGGGTGCATCGACCTCTGGCGGGTAGCTGACTGTGTATCGCGCGACGGGAGTGCGGGCGGAATTATGAGCCGCATTGGCCGCTGGCAGGTGAGTGAATGTGCATCGCGCGACAGAGCGCGGGCGATGCGCCACCTGCTGATGAGTGCGGCAGCTTGGCTGCTGCGGTACGGCGAGAGGACTTGCGAGATGCGTTGTCCTCAGACGGGGACAGTAAAGCAAGCAAGCGATGTAGTCGGGCGGCAGAAGTTGCGGGATGCGTTGGCCGCTGGCGGATGAGTGAGCATGGACGAGATGCCTCCTGCCGGCGAGTGCGGCATGGCTGCGTTGCAATCGAGCGGCAAAAATCGGTGCGGCAACCGGAGTTAGGGGTGCATTGGCCACTGGCGGGTGGCATTAAGACGAGCGCCGCTCCGTTTTGCGGGAGCATTCACTCACTCGGCAGAAGAGCGGGCAGAATTACGAGCCGCATTGTCCTCTGGCAGGTGAGTGAGCGTGCATCGGGAGGATAGAGCGCGGACGAGGTACTGCCTGCCGAAGGCTGCTACTTGGCTGCGCTCGATCGGCAACGGTTGAGGCGGAGAGCGGACGGCGTATCACCTCGTCGGAGCCTGCGGTAATGGGCTTACGGAGATGCGCCGTCCTCCGTCGTACACGTCCTCATCGCCGGAAGCGTAAAAAAACCGCCCGAGGTGGGGCGGCGTTGACCCTTGGCAGAATCGAACTGTCGACAACTTGCTTAGAAGGCAAGTGCTCTATCCAGCTGAGCTAAAGGGCCATGCGCGTACTATAGTGTATCCGCTGCGTTTAGGCAAGGGAACGGGAATTTGCGCTGAAATATATAAATCATTGTATCATAAAAAATAATGACGGGTGTGCGGACAGCTGCGTTTTTATCCGGCGGCGGGCGGATGCGGGGCACTCCCATCATTTTTGCGGCCGAATAAAAAATCGGTAAAATAAAGCGAGGTATTTTAATGAACGACAAAAGGGTGAGCGGCGGCAAGCAGAATGCATTGGCGGGCGTTTTGAGCGCATGCGTGTGCGAGGCGATATTCGGTTTGAGTTATATTTTTACGAAGCGCGCGGCCGGAACTGCGGGACCGCTTGCGCTGTTGGGCTGGCGTTTCTTTACAGCATTTTCCGTAATGGCCGTTTTGGCTGCCTTCCGCCTTGTCAAAATCAATCTAAAGGGGAAGAAGATAACGCCGCTGCTGCTTGTTGCGCTCTGCAATCCGGTTGTTTATTTTGCCTGCGAAACATTCGGGATTCACCTCACGACCGCTGCGGAAAGCGCCGCATTTTTGGCGTGCATTCCGGCCGCTTCTCTCGCCTGTTCGGCCCTCGTTCTCCGCAAAAAGCCGCGAAAAGGTCAAGCCGTCGGAATTGCCGTCACGCTTGTCGGCGTGCTGGCGACGGCCGCTAGTGCGGGCGTGTCCGTGAGTTTTTCGGCATGGGGCTATGCAATTTTGTGCGGCGCGGTCATCGCATACGCCTTGTACAGCGCGTTTACGGAAAAGGCCGAATCGTTTTCCGAGATGGAAATTACCTTCGTGATGCTGGCAGCGGGTGCGGCGGTTTTTATGGGCGCAGCCGTTGCGGAAGGAGCCGCACGGCATACGCTTGCGGATTTGGCAAAACTGCCGTTCGGGAATCCTGCGTTTTTAGCGGCAGTTCTGTATCAGGGAATTGGCTGTTCCGTTTTCGCCTTTTTCCTGTCGAATACCGCAATCGCTAAAATCGGCGTCAATGGAGCGGCAGCATTCATCGGCGTGTCCACCGTCGTTTCGATCGCCGCAGGCGCGCTCTTCTTGCAGGAACATCTTGCGCCGCTACAAATCTGCGGAGTCATTTTGATTCTTGCCGGCGTTTTTATCGCAAACCGGAATGCGTCGGCTGTCGACGCGCGGAAATAAAACGCTCCGGCAGGAATCGGGCGCTTCTCGTCATTGGTGCAATCGGCACGGGAAGGCTGACCGGACGGCGCCTATTTTCGTGTGAATTAAAAATCGCTAGAATGCGACACTGATCTCTATGGGAGGGAGGAAAAGCGTCTGCCGAAATGCCGTCAGCCGCCTTTCTTAAAAGTTTGCGTTGCAAACTTTCTTATATAACGCGTGCGCTTACGCGCACAATAAAAAATCAATTCGGAAATTGATATTTCCTCATTGATTTTTATGGGAGGGAGGAAAAGCGTCTGCCGAAGTGCCGTCAGCCGCTTTTCTTAAAAGTTTGCGTTGCAAACTTTCTTATAAACGCGTGCGCTTACGCGCACAATAAAAAGTCAATTCGGAAATTGATATTTCCTCATTGATTTTTATGGGAGGTATAATGCGGAAAATTATACGGACGATTACAGTGTTGGCTGCGGCGGGGATTTTTTTCTCGTGCGCAAAGGCTCCCGTCTACAAAGACGGAACGTATACGGCGACTAGCGAAAAAGACAACTGGGGCGGCTGGGCGGATATTTCAATCACGGTGCAGGATAAAAAGATTGTCGACTGCACATTTACCGCCTATGACAAAGACGGGACGGTAAAGGATAAAACCTACGGAATGGAAGACGGGCAGATTAAAAACGCCGGAATTTACAAACTTGCGCAGGCGTCCGTTGAAGGCGGGCAAAAATATCCCGGAATTCTTTTGGAAAAGCAGAATATCGACAAAGTTGATGCGGTCAGCGGGGCGACGGTTTCGCACCGGCTCTTTCAAGACGCGGCAAAAAAGGCTTTGAAAGACGCAGTTGAGTAAGGGGTTCGGCAATATGGATAATCTGGACACAATTACGCTTGCAAAATTAAATATCCAGCGAAAGCCGTTCCGTTCGGCAAGCCTTGCGTTTTTGACGTTTGCGCTTGCCTTTACGCTCTTTACGGGAAGTTTTCTCGTAAAGAGTTTGAAAGAGGGGCTTTCGTCCCTTTCGAACCGGCTGGGAGCGGATATTATCGTTGTGCCGCAAGGGTACGACAGCAAGATTGAAGGCGCACTGTTACGCGGCGAGCCGAATAATTTTTATTTTGAACGCTCCGCGCTCGACGTTGTGCGGGGCATTGACGGCGTTGACAAGGCAAGTCCGCAGCTGTTTGTCGCGACCCTTTCCGCCGGCTGCTGTTCGTTCCCACTGCAAGTCATTGGGTTGGACTTCGACAGCGACTTTTGCATTCTACCGTGGCTCAAGCAGCACGTGAAATTCCCCTTAAAAGAAAATCAAATTATCGTCGGCGCGAATATCGTCGGCAATTACAATTCCGAATTGAAATTCTTTAATCAGCCTTTTGCGATTGCGGGCAGACTGTCAAAAACGGGGATGGGATTCGACAATTCGGTGTTTATGAGCGTGCAAAATGCGCGGCGGCTCATCAAAGAGTACGAGCGGATTGTGCAGCACCCCGCTTCCGACAACGAAAATCTGATTTCGAGCATTATGGTGCGCGTTAAACCCGGCAGCGACATCACGCAGGTTGCGCAAAAAATCAGAAACGCGTTCAAGGGGCAGCAGCTCTATCCGCTTGCCGCAAAAAATATGATGTCGAACGTCGCATCCACAATCGGAAGTCTTTCATTCTACGTCTACGTTTTGACGATCGTCCTTTGGATTTTGACGTTTCTTGTGCTGTTTACCGTTTTTTCTTCCATTATAAATGAGCGCAAAAACGAATTCGCCATGCTGCGGATTTTAGGCGCGACCAAGAAAAAACTTGTTGCGCTCGCGTTCACCGAGTCCCTTCTCATAAGCGGAAGCGGCGCTGCAGGCGGCTCATTCCTTGCGCTGTGCATCGTCCTGCTGTTTAATCAGGCGTTCAGCCAAGCGCTAAAATTGCCGTACCTCCGTCCGCACGCGCTTTGGATTTGCGGGCTGCTTGGTACGGTAACGCTGCTGGTTTCTGCAGCAGGGCCGTTTGCTTCGCTCAAAATGACGCGGCAGTTTTCAAAAGCACAGGATGCACTCAACGCGCGGGAAGAGTAGCGCGATGGCGGTCGGAGAGAGATACGGTACGTTCTGACTGCATTGCGGATATTGGCAGGCTCTGCAATAGAGCCGCCATCAGAAAAGATGGAAAGTTTTTGCTGCGCGGGACCAAGCCGCCCCGCCCCCCCCTCAGACGAGTACGCTTTTCCGGAAACAGGGCAGAGGAACCGCTCGTTTAGTTCGATTCGGCAAACGATACGAAATGCATTGCTCGGCGGGGTAAGCACGGAGAACAAAATGGGCATAAATGGTTCGGCCGCAGCAGTTATGCAACATGCATAACAAGACGGACGGCGGCAAAACCGCGATGACGGATTGATTCGGCAGTCGATACGCAAAAGTCATTTTAGCGAAAAAATACGCGCCGACGACCGGAGCACCGTTGTATTTATCATAGGGCGTGCAATCGACAGGACCACCAACTTGCAAAGCACGCAATCGCAGAGCGCCGTCCCAACGCCGTCGGCTAATAGAATACGCGCATTGCCATCGAGCGAGCAACCAATATGTGCCGCAATCACGCCTTCGCCAGAAGTTGCGCGTACTCAGCAGGACGAGTGCCCCAAAATCCTCGCCCACAGCTACCGCCGGTTCGCCAACAAATGCTACGCGCCTCGTGTTTATCCGTCCTCCTTTCGGTGCGCGTGTAAAAGTCCTTCCGATTTTTCAAAGCGCGGGCAGTACATTAATCCCCCCTGCCATTTCAGCCTCCGTGTTTGCCGATAGCCATGAAAAGATAGATTGAAACTCGGCATAGCGGACAAGCAGATACGTTGCCATTAAGCGAGCAGCGTCTGCCCGCCGCAGGGAGCTGCAAAATTATAGCCCGCAAGCAACCTGTGCCGCAGTCACGCCGCCACCGGAAGCTGCGCGTACTCAGCAGGACGAGTGCCCCAAAATCCTCGCCCACAGCTACCGCCGGTTCGCCAACAAATGCTACGCGCCTCGTGTTTATCCGTCCTCCTTTCGGTGCGCGTGTAAAAGTCCTTCCGATTTTTCAAAGCGCGGGCAGTACATTAATCCCCCCTGCCATTTCAGCCTCCGTGTTTGCCGATAGCCATGAAAAGATAGATTGAAACTCGGCATAGCGGACAAGCAGATACATTGCCATTGAGCAAGCAGCATCTGCCCAAACACCGGAAGTTGCGCGTACTCGGGCAGGACGTTTGCCCCCAAAAGCCCCGCTTCCAGCTATCGTCGGTCGCTTGCGTTGAAGCGTCACCGCAAGCAGTATCACACGAACTGCCCATCCGCTAGCGTGTAGAGCGTTCCGTCGGCGGGGATGATGTCTCGGTCGTGGGTGACGAGGATGAGGGCGGTGCCTTTGCGGTTGACGGTGCGGAGCGCGGACATGACGTCGGCAGCGGTTGCGGAGTCGAGGCCGGAGGTGGGCTCGTCGGCAAAGAGGAGGGAGGGGGCGTTGATGAGCGCCCGCGCGATGAGCATACGTTTAGATTCGCCGCCGGAGAGGTTTCGGGGGAGTTCGTCTTTGAGGTGCGCGATCCCCAGCATTTCAAGCAGGAAAAGCGCGCGGCCGTGCGCGTCGCCGTCCCGTCGGAACAGGAAATGCGGCAGCCGCACGTTGTCCAGCACGGAAAGGTTCGGCAAACTGCCGATGAATTGCGGAACAAAGCCGATGCACTCGTTTCGGTACAAGCTTTTTTCCCGGTCGGAAAACGCGAAAATGTTTTTGCCGCCGTACTGCACCGTTCCTGTGTCGGCGGTAAGAATGCCTGCAAACAGATTCAGCAGCGTCGTTTTGCCGCTCCCCGACTTTCCGCAAATAAACACGAATTCACCCTGTTCGATCGAAAAATCGACGTCTTTGACTGCGGCAAAGGTTTCTCCGCCGCGCTGAAAGGTCTTGCAGAGTTTTTTAGCCTCTAAAAGCATGGCTTACCGTTCTTTGCGCGTCAGGAATAAATAGAAAACATTGGCGACGATAAAAAGTCCGGCCAGCAGGAATACCGCAGGCTTCGTGTGCGTGTTGCACGACATTGTCGGCATTTTGCAGGTTCCAATTAAAACCGTCTGCACGGCGACCGCATACAGCGCGACGAGGATATTTGCAACCGCAATGCCGTTCTGCCCGGATTTCATGAGACAAAAACAGCCATTGAGGAGCGCAAGCAGCACGCCGGTTCCGAGCAGGGCGCGCCCCGTCCAAAAGCATTTCATCATTTTGGCGCCCTCCGCTACGCGGCACACCGGAGCAATTTTGTCCGGAATAAATGCAAGCAGCAGCCCGCACGCAATAAAAACCGCGCCGAAAATATATTTTTTCTTCATATTGTATGCCTCTCGATAAGGTTTAGAATGTTCCGTATCTTAGTGAATGGCGGCGGCACCTGTCAATAAAAAATCCGGAAAATATCCGCCGTGCGTGAATTTGCACTCGACGGAACGCAGTCCCGCACAGCCGGATAAAAACCCGTCAATCGTGTCGCGCCGCTCGCCTCATTCTCATCCCCGTTTTATTCTCCGGCAAAAATGTAAGCACGCTGCAAATCAAGTCTTCCGGATACGGTTTTGCGCCCGTGCAGCTCATTTATGTATATCATTTTTTCTGATAGAAAAGTTAATATTTCGGATTGTTCAGATAAAAAAGGTAGCTTATAATTTCGAGTCATCGATTAGAGCGGGTTATCGCGCTATGCGAGCGGATTTCGCATTCGATTTAAAGAGGGGCGCCGTGTCGAAAAACAATCAATCTTCTGCATATAACGAAATGGCGAATGCATCGGCACGCGTCTGCACGCTTTTAGCCTGCAACAACTCCGGCGGGCAAGCCGCAATGCGAGCGGAAAAGCCGGAGCGCTATTACGGGCTTCCGCCGCCGGACGGCTCCGTGATTTCGGCAGGCAACCAGAGGTAATATTAACCGCCTTGAACAGCGGATAAAAGTATGGGGTATATAAATGGAAGTAAAAGGCACTACAAACGCAATTATTTTTAATAAAGTCAAAGATGCGATGCAAAAACCGCAAAATGTCATACTGCTCATTTTCGGGATACTGCTGTCGTTTTCGACTATTGCGCCGGTCGTATCGATTCTGGCGGATACGGTTTCCGTTCATTCGGGGACAATCGACCAGCATCTGTCGGGCAAGGCTTCCGGCTTCACCATAGTAAACTGGCTCGACTTGTTTTCTAGCTCGCTTGCAAAGAAGAACCTGTGGAAGCCGCTGCTCAACAGCATGATTCTTGCAATTTTTTCTTGCGCGGGCGCCATTTTCGTCGGCGGCGTGTTTGCCTTTTTGGTAACGCGGACAAACATGGTGTGCAAAAAATATCTGAGCGCAATATTCATCTTTCCGTATATCATGCCGCAGTGGACGCTCGCGCTCGTGTGGCGCAATATGTTCCGGAACACGCAGGCAGTCGGCGGAGCGGACGGGCTGTTGGCTTCGCTTTTTCATATTTATATGCCGGCATGGTGGATTGAAGGAATGTTCCCGTCGATTATCGTACTTGCCCTGCACTATTCGGCATTTGCGTACATTCTTATCGGCGGCATTTTTAAGAACATGGATTCCAACTTGGAAGAAGCCGCAACAATCCTCAACACAAAGAAATCAAAGATTTTCTTTAGAATTACGCTGCCGCTGCTGACGCCGGCAATCCTTTCGACCATCCTGCTCGTATTCGGCAGTTCGATGGGAAGCTATCCGGTTCCGCATTACCTAAAACTGACGACGCTCTCTACAAAATATGTCGATTTGAAAGTCAACTACGCGGGAGAAGCCAGCATCATCGGCGTATTGATGATGATTTTCGGCGTTATGATTCTTTTTATCAACCAACTCAGCACCAAATCGCGCAAAAGCTACACAACCGTCACCGGAAAGAGCGGGCAGGTGAGCAAGGTAAATCTCGGCAGAGTCGGCAAATATCTGATTCCGCTCATTTTGATTGCGCTCACATTCTTTACGAGTATCTACCCGATTATTTCATTTGCTTTTGAAACATTCCTGCCGAACCCGGGCGACTACAGCTTCCTTTCAAGCGGAGATTTGAATAATCTGACATCAAAGTGGTGGATGCATCACAGTATTCAGGAAGTGGGCTTGTACGGCCAATACGGAATGCTCTTCAACAAGGGCATCTGGAACAGCTTTAAAGGAACGATTATCGTTTCTACGCTCTGCTCGCTGTTCGCGGGCACCATCGGCTTGCTCATTGGCTATGCGGTCAGCAAAAACAGGCGGAACCGCTTTGCAAACTACGTCAACGACATTGCGTTCTTGCCGTATCTGCTGCCGTCCATTGCAATCGGCATTGCATTCTTCATATTCGGCTCGTTCTTCGGACTTTACGACACCTTCCTGCTCGCAATCATTGCAGCGACGGTAAAGTACATTCCGTTTGCCTCGCGCAGCTCCCTGAACTCCATGATGCAGATAAGCGGCGAGATTGAAGAGTCAGCATTGATTGCCGGCACTCCGTGGTACAAGCGTATGCTGCGGATTATCATTCCGATTCAGAAGTCTGCAATCATCAGCGGGTATTTGCTGCCGTTTATGACGTGCGTGCGCGAACTGCCGCTGTTCATGCTGCTTGTGAATCAAGACAAACTGCTGACAACGAAGATGGACTATTATGATGAGATGGGCTTGTTTGCGTTTTCCAGCGGGATGAACCTTATAATCATATTGTTCATATTGCTGCTGAACTTTACGGTAAATAAATTAACAAATTCGGGAATAGATAAAGGACTTGGAGGAAAATAAGATGCCGGAAATTGTATTGAAGAATCTGACAAAACGCTGGGGAAAATTTTACGGAACGGACAATCTGAATCTTACTATCGACAACGCATCGTTTGTAACGCTCTTGGGGCCGTCCGGCTGCGGCAAAACGACTACGCTGCGCATGATTGCAGGCCTCGAAACGCCAACGAGCGGCGTAATCACCATCGGCGGGCAGACGGTTTTCGACAGCGACAAGGGGATCAATGTTCCTGCAAACAAGCGGAAAGTCGGATTTCTGTTCCAAAATTATGCGCTCTGGCCGAACATGACCGTCTATCAGAACATTTCATTCGGTTTGAAGAACATAAACGAAGAAATGCCGGTTTACGATTTTGAAATAAAAGAAATCGACACGCTCATCAAGATTCTTTCCAATCCGAAAGACCTTGCTCTCATTTTGAATGAAAATAAAGGCGACAAGGACAAAAAGGAAAACAAAGAGAATATCGAAAAAACCATCCTGAAATTGATTGCGCGCTACGAAATTTCGCAATTTACCGCCAAAAGATTAATCGAATATTCGTTTGAGTCGGCAATGTCGAATGACAGTTTGAAGGCGCGGGCGGATGCCGCCATTAAAGAAATGAAAATTCAGCGGGCGGAACTGGTAAACAGCCATGCAGGAAAAGGTTTTACCGTCGGCGAGGATTATTCGCTGTGTAAAGACGGGCAGCGCCTCACGAAAGTGCGCGGCTTAACCGCCGAAGAAATCGATTTGATTGTGCGGCAGGTTTCCCGCGTCGTAAAAATCGGGATGTTCATGGACAGATACCCGAACGAACTTTCCGGCGGCCAGCAACAGCGCGTTGCCATTGCGCGTACCCTTGCGCCAAAGCCGCAAGTCTTGTTCATGGACGAACCGCTGTCGAACCTTGACGCAAAGCTCCGCCTTGAGATGCGCAGCGAACTCCAACGTCTGCATCTGGATACCGGCTCTACGTTTATTTACATCACGCACGACCAGCTTGAAGCAATGACGCTTTCCACAAAGATTTGCTTGATGGACAACGGCATCATCCACCAGTACGATACCCCGCTTTCCATGTATGAGCGGCCGGCGAACCTTTTTGCGGCGGACTTCCTCGGCAATCCTTCCATAAACTTTGTCGATGCGACCGGTATGCAGAACGGCAAGCATTTTGAGCTTCGGGCATTTGGCGGGCTGGTTGCGCTAAACTTTGTGCCGACCGAAGATATTGAATACCGCCAGTGGGTTAGAAAGACGGCGGAAGCGGTTGAAAAAGAACGGAGCGACGAAGCGGAACGGACGCGCCTATTTGAAAAACTCAATAAAACGACGCTGTTCAACTACAATGTGCAGAAAACCGCCGGCGACAGCGGCAATCTGTCCGAATCAGAGCCATCCGACAACGATTTTGTACTCGGACTGCGGCCGGAATTCATTAAGATAACGCCGGACGGCAAGCTCAAAGGAACCATCTACAGCTCCATGCCGACCGGTATGGAAACGACCATCAAAGTCGATGTCAACGGCTACCTGCTTACCGGCGTTGTATTCGGGAACATCAACTTTAAGATCGGCCAGAAAATTCCATTCGACATTTACAGCAAGAAAGCGATGTTGTTTGCGCGTACCAGCCAGCGGCTCATTGCGCTCGGCAGCATCGAAATAACGGCATCTTGATTTTGCGCTTTGTGCGGTGCGGGCAGGCATCTAAAAACGACGCTTGCCCCATTATTTTGCGGCAACGCAGCCGGAGCAACGAGCTTATTTTCGCTCTACCAGTATTTTTTATATAGAGGAATAAAACAAATGAGATTGATTTATACGTTTTCTGCTGCGGCGTTGCTCCTTAGCACGGGGATGCTGCCGCTCATCATAAAATTTTGTAAAGTTTACAGCCTGTACGACAAAACAAACGCCCGCAAAATCCATTCGGGTTCGATTCCGCGATTAGGCGGGATTGCCGTCGCTCTGGCGTTCATTATATGCGCCTCTCTCTGTTTCTGGCTCGACGCGGAGATTCATTTAAGCAGCGCGCTTCCGCTGCTGGCGGCCGGAATGCTTATTTTTGCGTTCGGCATTGTAGACGATCTCATTGAAATGCGCGCGCTCCTCAAGCTGATTGTCCAACTGACTGCGGCAGGAATCGTTGTGTTTAACGGCTACCGCTTCCGCCAGATTTTCTCCTTTACGCTGCCGGCCGCCGTTTCGATTGCCTTTACGTTCTTTTGGATTATCGGCATCGTCAATGCGTACAACCTTATTGACGGGCTGGATGGGCTTTGCGGAGGCCTTTCGATTACAACGCTTATCACGCTCGGCATGATTTTCATCGGCTCCTTTACCGAAGGTTCCGCCGTATGCTTCATTCTTGCTGCTGCAATCGGAGGTTTTTTGATTTTCAACTGGCCGCCTGCCCGCATTTTTATGGGCGACGGAGGCAGCCAGCTTCTCGGCTTTGTGATTGCAACGGTTCCGCTTTACTCGGCGCGCGCCGATTTGGAATACAACAAGTTTTTTATTATGCTCGTCGTCGTTTCTTTTCCGATGCTGGACACCATTGCGGCAATTTGGCGGCGGCTCCGCGAACATCGTTCAATCATGAGCCCCGACCGCCTGCACCTCCACCATAAGATGATGAACATCGGTTTTACCCGCGTACAGGTACTCTACATCGTGCTATTTATTCAAATTATTATTTGCATGGCGGCATACTTTTCGATTTTCCTTGAGCGGAAAGGGGCTGTTCTTGTCCTTGCGCTTTCCTACATTATCATGATTTTTCTTTTTACCATCATCCACTATGCGAATCGGGCGGTCATCAACAAGATGAATGACACGGAAGCGCAAAAGGGGTGAGCCGCCCCTGATGCCCCGCCTGTGAGCGAATCGCCTCATTTACAACAGGAATCATTGCCGCTATACTGCCTGCACAGAAAAAGGCTTGCGCCAGATTTTAGATGCGGCAGGCGCGGCGGCGGATTCTTCTGCCAAACAGAGCACGAACTGCGCGGCCCATGTACATCAGGGTATTTGCCTTTCACTTGCAAAAGAGCGGAAACGGTATTTTCCGCAAATATTTTATGGGAGTAAACTATGAAATTCAAAAAATTGCTTATGGCAGTTATTGCGGCCGCAACAGCGCTGTGCGCATCGTCCGCATACGAATGGTCTGAATGTTGGCGAACCTACGGCGGTACGATTGAAGAGCATGACCTCATTTTGAATGCAGGCGTCGGGCTTAACTCCGAGCTGTTTGAAAATCGGAAGCGTAAGTATTTCATCCCGCCGACGGAGGTAACATTCGAGGTAACGCAAAAAATCTGGGTACTGCCGTTCGGATTTGGGGCATTTTTCGGCATTGACGGCGACTGCTACACCTGGAAAACAGATGCATACGAATACAGGCTTGACTTGCTGAATTACAGTTTCGGCGGTCTGGTAAACTACCACATTTCGTTGCCGCCGGAAAAGCTTGATGTGTATGCAGGTTCAAAGCTCGGTCTGTACATCAATCAGCATAAAAAGCGGATTAGCGGTCTTGGTTCTCAGGAAGACACTTCCTATCGGTTCCGCTACGCATGGCATCTGGGGGCAAGCTGGTATTTTACAAAACTTTTTGGCTTAAATCTTGAACTCGGCTATCCGATTTTCAGTAAGTTTGGCGTAACATTTAAATTCTAACGGATTTTGCCGCACCATTGGCTTCCGCATTGGTTGCCTTTGCGTGCGGCAAATGTTCATGCGGCATTACAGCACGAACTCTTCTAAGAAATCTGCAATCCCATCATTATTATTGTCTTTGCGAGTAATAAACTTCGCTTTTTCTTGAATCGCATCCAAGCCGTTGCACATTGAAACGCCGTATGCCGTCTGCGTAATCATCGACTCATCATTCATGCTGTCGCCGAACGCCATCGTTTGCTCGTGCGGAATGCCGAGAAAATCCGCCAACCGCAAAACCGACTGGCCTTTGCCGCAGTCGTGAGCCATAATTTCTAGAAAATACGGTTTACTGATAAAAACATCCGCTTTACCCGCAAGTTTTTCTTTTAAGAACGGAAGAAACTCCGCAACTTTTTCCGGCGCAGCAGGAATAACCATCTTTGGATGGCCGGTTTTCACAAAATCTAAAAAATTATTTTCTATTTTAAGCTTTAGCCCGCAAAGCCGCGCATCCAGCTGCGTCCATTCGTTGTCTTCGGAGGCATATATCGTTGACGGATCGTAAACCTGCACGGGAAGGCCGCGCTTTTTGGCCTCAGCATACGCATAAAGCAGAATGTCGGCCGGAACCTTGCTCGTAAAAATCGGCAGACGCATATGTAAATCGAAAATGCTCGCTCCATTCACCGCAATCAAAAACCGTCCGTACTCAGTTCCGGCAATATCAAGCGCCCGCACATACGGCAGAATCGCCGACTCGGCCCGTCCGGAACACAATACCACATAAATCTGCCGTTCCGCCGCTTTTTTGAGCGCCGCAACAGTACGCGGCGTTATTTCAAGATTCCGAGTGAGGAGCGTATCGTCCATATCCAGCGCAATGATTTTTACATCAAGTTTATGTTCAGGTAGTTTCATGGGGGCAGTATAGCAATGCCCCTATTTCTGGTCAAATACAATGAAAAAATGCAATAAAAAGAGCGCCCGGTAACTTTCGGCAACATAATAAATTACAGAAGCGCCGCTAAATCGAACTCTTTATAACTCCTTATAATACAATATATTATCGATCATATCGCCGTAGCCAAAAGCGGATTGACGCAACGGAAAGAGTGTTTTATATTCTATCCACGAGTGAAAAAACGCTGTTTGTAAAGCCAAGTTGTAAAGGAGTTTGCCATGTTGTTCGAAACCGATTCTACGCCCGCCGAATACTCCAATGATCCGTTTCTATTTGATGATGAATATGAAGAAGATTTTGACGACGAAGAATCCGACGAAGTTTTAGACGAATTCGATGACGATGCGGAAGTGTATAAAGAAGCTTTTGCTGATGCGCTTGATGACGACGAATTGTTTGACGACTTTGAAGATGACGACGGCTGCAGCGCATGCGTCGGCGATGAAACGGCCGATTTGGATAGCGAAGAATTATTCGACAACGATGACGATTTTGAAGATTAAGTTTAGGCTTGCCGTGCGTGCGGTTATTCAGAACAGAGCGCACTGACCCCGCCGGTTCTGCACGCACCCGCCGATGCAAAATATATTTGCTCAGGGGATTAAAAATTCCTTCTCTTGCCGTTATTTTCTTGCCCCAGCGGGCAGATGGTAGTATCTTTGTAATAACACTTTATAGTTGAAGGAGTTATATCATGGACGAGAAAATAAGTATGCCGCTGTTAGGCGACGCTTTTCCGGAGTTGAATGTTCAAACAACACATGGCCCAATGTCTTTACCGAAGGATATGCACGGCTCATGGTTCATATTGTTTAGCCATCCTGCTGACTTTACCCCTGTCTGCACGACCGAGTTTGTCGGCTTTCAGGAATTAGTTCCGGAGTTCGAAAAGCTCGGCGTAAAATTAATCGGCCTTTCCGTCGATCAGGTATTCAGCCATATTAAATGGATTGAATGGATGGATGAAAAGCTGAAGGTCAAAATTACCTATCCGGTTATCGCGGCAACCGACTCCATTGCAAATGCACTCGGTTTGCTGCATCCGGGAAAAGGCACGAATACCGTCCGTGCGGTATTCATCGTTGACCCGAACGGAATACTGCGCTTGGTTTTGTACTATCCGCAGGAAATCGGCAGAAACATGAAAGAAATTCTGCGTGCGGTAAAAGCCATGCAGATTTCCGACAAAAATGACGTTGCGCTGCCTGCCAACTGGCCGGAAAACGGCTTAATCAAAGATCATGCAATCGTACCGCCTGCGTCTAACGTAAAAGATGCCGCAAACCGGCTCAAAGAATACGAAGGCTTTGACTGGTGGTTCTGCCACAGAGAGCTGAAGTAGCCTGATCACCCACCAGAAAACCGGATTCATCCTTGAATCCGGTTTTTTATTTTTCCGCACCGACTGACGTGCATTAAAAAGCATCGGCCTTCCGTACATCGACAAACCGCATTGGGGGCAGGCCAGCGGCCATCGCACCACTCAGATGCCGGATTTATCCGCGGGCAAGTTCTCACACCAGCTCGTTCTTCCGTCCGCAAACTTGCCGGAGGGCGGCCAAGCCCTTCCATCATTCAAGTGTCCGTTTTCCCGCCCGACGCAGAGTTGAGGCTGGCGGCCGTCCAAGTTAAATCCTTCGCGACAA
>CAUTZW010000039.1:0-25249 GCA_963543045.1 uncultured Treponema sp. | reverse complement strand
GAGCTCGACACACCTCACAGCTCTATCTTCCCCTCCCCCCCCCCCCCCCCCCCCCCGAACACCTCACTTTACGTTTCTATCCTTTCCTTTCTGCTTTAGCCTGTTACATTTTTTAAGGCCGCGTTTTTATCTTCTACGAATCAGGCGGTATTTTTCTTTCATCCTGTTATTTTGCATCCAGCGACGGGGCGTGAACGTCATCGGTACGGCGCCATCGGCTTTCAGAACGTTCTTGCGGCACCGAAATGCCCGCAGTCCGCCTGCAATTCGTGCATCGGAAATAAAACGGGAATACTGTTTGAAAATCGCTTTGCCGCCGGTAGGTATGTGCGGGGCGAAAGGCATACGGCATTCCGGCAAAACCGGAGGCCGTACTGTATGCGGAATCGATTCGCCTGCTGCCGAGGCGGCGGGCAGGAAATCATAAATTTTATTAGGAATATGCTATGAAGAAACGATTTTCTATCAAACGGAAGCTTTTGCTCATTTTCGGAATGTTAGTTGCACTGGCAACGACGCTTTTAGGCATCCTTGCGATGCGCATCGCCCGTCAGTCGGTTATCGAAAAAGTCGAAACGCACCTCAATGACAAGGCGCGCGATACGGCGAATATCATCGAAGGACGGCTGGAAACTTTCTTTCAGTTTGTTGAAGGCATGGCGCGCATACCTGCGTTGCGGGATTCGGCGCTCTCCTATCAGGAAAGAGTTGCGGTGCTTAAAAAAGAAATGGCGCACAACACTGCGCTGCTGGCGGGTGCCGTTACCGACTTGAACGGCAATACCTATCAAACTTTTTCGGATACCGTTTTGCAGACAAGCGGCAAAGATTGGTTTAAAGCGGCAGTTTCCGGCAAACGTTTTGTGACGGAGCCCAAGCTATCCCCCGCAGTCAAGCAAACGCTCATCATGTTTTCCGTTCCGATTCATAATGATGCGCGTGCAATCATCGGCGTTCTGACGGTGGCGCTCCAAGCCAAATGGCTTTCGAACAGCATCGCCGACATCACGGTCGGCAAAACCGGCAACTGTTACCTTTTGGGAGTTACCGGGAATGTCATTGCGGATAAGAACTTCAAACTGGTAGAAGAGCAATTTAATCCGCTTGAAGAAGCAAAGAAAAATCCCCAATTCGCTTCTATCGGAGCATTTTTACGCCGCGTACTTGAAATCAATCACAGCGAAATCGGCTATTACACATACGAAAACGCTACCTATATCGTTTCCCATGCGGGAATTGAAAGCACGGATTGGTCGGTTATCATCCGTGCGCCGGTCAACGAGTTTTTGGGAACAATCGCCAGCCTCCGCACATCGCTCCTATCCATCGGCGCCGTCATTTTGGTTATCGCGCTGACGGTTGTCTATCTGACTGCCCGCAAAATCGTGCAGCCGATTCAAACGACGGTCGAGGCTTTACAGAACATCGCGCAGGGCGAAGGCGACCTGACCGTCCGCCTGCCGGTTACCGGAAACGATGAAATCACCGAGTTGTCGGAGTATTTCAACCAGACGATTGCAAAAATCGGGTCGGCAATAAAGTCCGTCGACGACAACTCCGGCGTGATGCAGTCGATTGGAGACGAGCTGTCTTCCAATATGACGGAGACCGCAAGCGCCTTGAACGAAATTAGCGCGAACATCGAGGGTGTCAAAGAGCAAGCGATGACGCAGGCCGCAAGCGTTACGGAAACAGCAGGCACCGTTGGAACAATTATTCACACGATTAAAAACTTGAACGGCAGCATCGAAAGCCAGTCGGCAAGCGTCGTGCAGTCGTCCGCCTCTGTCGAAGAGATGGTCTCAAACATCGCATCGATCACCCAATCGCTGGAAAAAAGCGATAACATGGTGAAGATGCTTGCAACCGCCACGTCCGAAGGCAAAACAACATTGCAAAACTCCAACGCCGTTACCCAGAAAATCGCCGAAGCCTCCGGCGGCCTCATTGAAGCGTCCAGCGTGATTCAAAACATCGCAAGCCAGACCAACCTGCTCGCCATGAACGCAGCGATTGAGGCGGCGCACGCAGGAGAAGCGGGCAAGGGCTTCGCCGTCGTCGCCGACGAGATTCGAAAGCTCGCCGAAGAATCGAGCGCACAAGGCAAAGCCATCACCGACACGCTCAAAAAACTCAGCGACGACATCGCAGGCTTGGCCTCCGCCTCCAAAACGGTCGAAGAAAAGTTCAACGCCATCTTCCAGCTGTCGGAGAACGTCCGCGGCATGAGCGCAGAGCTTACCTCAGCGATGAAAGAGCAAGAAAACGGCAGCCGCGAAGTCCTCGCCGCCATCAAAACCATCAGCTCCGTCACCGCCGAAGTCAAAGACGGCTCCGAAGAAATGCTCACCGGCGGCAAAGGCGTCGCACAAGAAATGCAGAAACTTGACCGGTTAACCGCCGAGATTAAGGACTCGATGAATGAAATGTCGGCCGGTGTGCAGCAAATCAACAACGCCGTGCAGGAAGTCAACGACCTTGCGCGGAAGAACAAGGATAGTATCGAAGGATTAGCAGCGGAGGTACGGAAGTTTAAGGTGTAAGGCAGGCGGGAAAAAAGGCACGTCCATGAATGAGGTTCGGCCGCCTGCCTCCAGTTTCGCTAACGCGAAACTGGCTAGCAGGTTGTGGATGTCGGAGAGTGGGAAAACGAGCAAGCTAGCCTGTTTTTGCCAGTAGGCAAAACAGGCGGCGGACGGCCGACCAAATTAAGTCTGTAAAATATAATTTCCCCGTCCGCCCAAACTCGGGCAGGCTGTAAGACCTATATTTGTTTTACGGCAAATAGCAGCAGCCTGCCCCTCCTCCTTGCAACAAAATCGAAACTCCTATAGGCTACGGCGCAAATTGCTATTTAATAATATGTTCTGTTGGAGCAGACCGTTTACAAAATCACACTGCATCCCGTACGGAACAGCCGTGCGGGTGCCACAGGAGCATCTATGAATGCGGCATGCACTTTCAAATCCTTCAAATTGTGGATCATTTCATTTGCAGCGCTTGCGCTATTCTTTACCGGCTGCGAGGATGTCGGACTGGGAGCTGCAATCGATACGCAGGCGCCGTCGCTTGCGATAACGTATCCGCCGGAAGCGGCGCGAGCGATACGCGGAACATTTACGGTTGCCGGAAGCTGCGATGACGACCGCGGCGTCACAGAAATTTCCGTTGTTGTCAAAAGCATTGACCGGCCGGATCAAGTGTTCGGTCCGTATAAGGCGAAAATTGCCGCATCAAAAAAGACATATTCAATCGAACTGAACCAATACGATCTGGCGAACAGCGCCTACTATAACGGCTATCAGTATGCCGACGGAAAATATTCGGTCGGCGTAACCGCATACGACGATGCCGGACACTTTTACGGCCCGATTTCGCGCACGGTTGAAATCGACAATACCGCGCCGCTGTTTGTGGTAACCACGCCTTCCGTTGCGTACAACACTGCATCGGCCGTTCCGCTCGCTCGGGCGCCTCATTCCGAATACGGCTCCATTTTTAAGGTCGAAGGAACCATTGCCGACGATCACGATGTCGATTCCATGCGCATCGATATTTTCGATTCGAACGGGACGAAGCTGACGGCAAACGGTTTTATCGAAAAAGAGGTTGAAACAAGCGGCGGAACGAGCATCGTGTTTGCGCGCTTTATCGAAGGCAGCGACAAAACGGTGCATCAGCGCTACACCGAAATTTACGGCGCGGATCCTGCGGCCGGCGAAAAATTGTACAGCTGCACCATCACGCTGACGGACAACGCAAAGGAATACAAAAATCCGCAGGAGACGGCAAATGCCAGCTCCGGGAACGCGACGACGAAAATCTATCTGTACAGCAATGTCTATTCAAAGTTGATGAGCGCAAAGGACGGCTACGGGCTTGAGCTCGGCGATTTGAAAAACGTCTTGAACGGTACGCTCACCGGTGAAAATATTACGAAATCCTCTAAGGCCGTCGGTTCGGCTCAGGTGCTTGAGCTTTTGAAAAAACGGGCGACGGATACGGGAGCGGCCGAGCGGCTTGCCTTTTCGCTCAATCCGAATGCCGACCCGTATTATGAGCTCAGCGGATACGCAATCGACACGGCTCGTTTGGCAGACCGCAGCGCATTAAAATTCGCCGGAAAGAATTCGACGATAACATTTGTCGCAAAGCCGGGACTTGACGGCATTCTTATTCGGCCGGAAACCGTCAGACTGTATTTGAAGCAGTTTGAGGAATCAGAATTTACGAAGGAAAATGTTGAAGCGTTTATCAAAAATCCGAAAGGCGGCCGCGACCCTAAAAAATTGCGCGAAGGCTTTTTGCTGCTCGAAAATTATGCGCCCGGCGACCCGAATACGCCGCGGGATCCTCTGGATGCGTCAAAACCGGATGCCAGTAAAATCTATGACGGCGGAGCTGTTTCGTATTACACAAAGTCCGTTTCGCTGCCGGCGACGATTATTGGCGGGCGCTACTATGCGCTTGCCGCAACAGGAAGCGATGCCGACGGCGTTACGTTCTCAAAACAGCTCACGTACGGCTTTGCCGGAGCCATTGTCGGTTCCGCGCCGCTGATTACGGTAACCGAGCCGGCTGCCGATTTGGCGGTCGTAAAGACGTCCGGCGCTGCCGATTTAACCTACAAAGGAATCGTCGTATCGGAAGACGGCCTTGCCATCGAATATGTCGACGCGGAAGTAACCGTTACGGATGAAGAGAATGCGGGCGCGCCGGTTGCGCAGATAACGGGACGGGCGGAACTTGATGCGGAAGGACATTGGTCGTTTGCTCCGGCTGCAGGAGCGGGCTACGCTGCGGCGGCAGTTGCTCCGGATTCTGGAAAGGCGTATTTGTATACGGCAAAGTTTACCGCATATGCGGCAGGGCTCCGCTCGCGGGCGACGCGCACGACGCACGTCGATTCCAAAAAGCCCGACGTCGAAATCAAATCCATTGCGCCGGTTATCGGCGATGGCGCGGAAACTGCGGTCAACGGCGTGATCGTGCTCAGCGGCACGGCGAAAGACACAAATCTCAAAGACGTCAGATACGAAGTGTACATCGACGGAGCCGTTCACCCGTATGCGCACAGCTCGGCGAAAGGTTCGTTCGGCGCGGCGTATTCGTATTCGCTGCGCTTGGATACGCGGAACTTCCCCGACGAAAAGACCGTCAAAATCGTTATTACGGCGGAAGATTCGGTCGGCAACACCGCTTCTTCTTCATCGGAAGTGTATAACGGCGCAAAGCCCATCCGCATCAGCCAGAAAACCGATAAGCCGGCGATTGCGCTGACGACGGCGCAGGCAGGCATTACGGCTGCATCGCAAATTTCGATGCAGAAAAACCTCTTCGGTACGGTGAGCAACAATCTATTGCTTGCAACCGTTACCGATGATGACGCGGTAAAAGCCGTTTCCGTTACGCTCTATGACAAAGACGGCGCGCTTCTTCCGGCTTCAGGCGTTTTTGCAGGGTACGCTAATCCTGCGCTTTTCGATGCGGGCGAAAAATCCGTCTATCCGCTCAGTTACCGCTTGCCGGAAAAAGAAGGCGTGTATCAGGTAAAAGTGGAAGCGTTCGACCGGAACTACGACGGCGCAGCTCCTGCTGCCGCTTCGGCTTTTTCTAAAAACGATACCGGGAAATTTTTTATCGCAGTCGATACCGGAGCGCCGACCGTGACGATGAGCGAACCTGCAAACGGCGTATATAAAGGAAAGAACTTTTCAATCGCCGGTACGGTTTCAAAATCCGATAGCCCGCTGAGCGCAAAGTTCGTAAACCAAAGCGGCGCGGAAGTAACGATTGCCGGCGCTTTGTTTTCGCCGCTGACGGTAACGCCGCCGACCGTGCCAGGCAATCCTGCGCAGTGGAGCGGCAGCGTTACGATGCCCGACCATGCAAGCGAAGAATATCACGTGCTGGTTACGGCGAAGGATACGTATGCGCAGGAAGGCAGCGCGAAGGTCAGCTTCAAAGTCGATTTGCAAAGCCCGACCTTTACCGTCACCCAGTTGGGAAAGGACGCGCCCCTTTCAACGCCGCTTTCTAAAGACAGCGCCGAACATGCCGTCTACGTCAATCCTGCCGACGGCTACGTGGTGCGCGGAACGGCGAGCGACGGAACGGGCAGCGGGCGGAGCGGATTAAAAGGAATCTACTATTATATAGCGGCCTCTCCGCTGGCTCCTCCGGTAGGCGATGCGTATGCGCCGCTCGATGCCTCCGGCAGATTAAATGCCGGTTGGAGCGCGGCGAATGCTGTTTCCGACGGAACGGTATCGAAGTGGACGGTGTCGCTGACGACGCTCGGAACGCTTCCGGTGCAAGACGGAACGCAAGGCTATCGCCTGTACCTATGCGCCGTCGATGAAGCGGGCAACATCTCTTCCGTGTCGGAAAATCCGTCTGCAAAGCTCGTTATCCGTCCCGACGGCGAAAAACCGTCCTGTACGGTAATGGCGGCAAACGTGTATGCCGAAGGCCACTACGACTCCCCGTATGCCGGAGCGCTTTCCGTAAACGGCAGATATTACGCAAAATCGGCGTTTGACATTACGGCCGCATACACGGAGCCTAGCGACTCGTTCGACAAAATCGAATTGTATGAAGACGGCGCGCTCGTCGCTCCGGTTGGCGGCACGAACAACAAGTGGTCGTTCAACCACACGGATTCCGCCGTATACAACTACACGGTATATGTGTCGGATAAGGCGGGCAACGTGCAGAGCCGCTCATTCATCGTTTTCTATGACGCAAAGCTGCCTGAGGTAACGCTTGCAACAATCGCTCCGATGGTTACGGCCGACGGAATCGAAAAAGTGAACGGCGTGATTACGGTGAAGGGAAGCGTTTCCGACAACACGAACTTGAGTTCCGCCGTTTCGTGGAACGTCGACGGGAACACGGGCGGCGCAGGCTTATCCGGAACGATTCCGGTTGCCGGCACTTCGGCGCAGTGGCAGTTTGACCTGGATACGTCGCTCCTTTCAGATGACGCGCATCGGATTCGGGTAAGCGTATCCGACTTTATCGGCAACACGCAGCATATCGAAAAAGAGATTGTCGTCGATCAAACGACCGATAGGCCGGTTATCAAACCGACGAACGCAAATCCTGCAATCCGCGCAAAGTCCGCAATTACTGCGGGCAGCGGCATCGATAACATCTTCGGCACGCGGAGTAACAAAAAGCTCACCGCGCTTATCACCGACGATGACGGCGTAAAAGAGGTGCGCGTCGGCGTGCGTCCGGCAAAGGATGCGCCGAATACCGATCCGTATACGGAAACGGCGCTGTTTTCCAACGGCACAAGCAATTCCGTGTCGATTTCCTACGATCTTCCGGCAGAGGAGGGCGCGTACGACATTCGCATTAGCGTAACGGATACGGTGGGAACGCTCGCCAATTCCACCGCCGCGCTCGATTATTTTACCGTTGCGGTGGACGACGGCGCGCCGGTGTTTGAGCGCGTGACGCCGAACACGGCGGCTTTTTATTCGGAAAGCGTTGCGGTTGCCGGAAAACTTAAAGACGGCAGCGGCGTCATTCGCTTGAAGGCCGACGTTTCATCCGTTACGGGCGCGGCTTCTACAAAATCGACTGAAGCGCTTGTGCCTGCAAGCGGCGATTGGAACGACAGCATTACGCTTGCAGGCGTTGTCGACGGCCGTGACTATGCCGTAATGTATACGGCGACCGACGGCTACGGCCAGTCAAGCACCCAGACGGTGCGCTTCCATGTGGATAAGAGCGCGCCGACTTTGACCATTGACGGGACGCGGGCGTTTTCTGTCGGGGACGCACATGTTTCCTCCGGCGCAGAGCTTGCCGCGCTCGGCGCAAAATACTTTAAGAGCGGCACGCTCGACTTTTCAGGCTTTTACACGGAAGACGCGAACGGCAGCGGCCTTAAAAAAGTGTATTACTGGCTCAATAAGCCGGATGCCCCGACGTCTTCGTCGGCGGAAGTAAAGGCTGCCGTTGCAGCGTCTTCGTTCAACGGCGAAATTTATTCGGCATCGAATACGGGCCTCTACCGCTTTGCATCATCGATCGCAGGCTTTGCAACCGCCCCATCCGGCGTGAACACCATTTGCTTTGCGGCGGAAGACAATGCGGGCAATTTTTCGCTTCCGGCGCGCATAACGATTCATTACGACAGCGCAGCTCCGGAGCAGGCTTCCCCTGCGCGCTACAAGTACGACGGCGCGGCGGACGCCTCGCTTGCTTTGGGGGCGGCCGTCATAACGAACACTCAAAAAGCGATTACGCTCACCGGTTCCGCTTCCGATAAGCCGGTCGGCACGAGCGATGCGTCGTCCGGCATCGATTTTGTAACGGTGTGGGCGGGCAGCGAAAGCAACCGGGCGGCCGTTACGGGGTCCGATAACTGGACTGCGGTGTTCGACACGGCGACGCTTGCGCGGCTTTCCGGCTCTCCAGAAGTGCATGTCATCTCCTGCGATAAAGCGGGCAACAAAACGGACACCGTACTGTGCACGTTTACGGTCGACACGCAGGCGCCGAATGTTTCGATCGGCGAACCTGCGGCAAACGGAACGGTCAATAAGAAAATCAGCATTACGGGCTCGGCCTTTGACGATCAGGAATTGGAAGGCTCTGCGGAATTGTATGCGCTCACCGGCGCGGGAACGTACACGCGCCTTGTGCACACTGCGCTTGCTTCCGGCGCATGGGCGTTCACCGATATCGATACGGCCGATAGCGCAGCCGTGATGCGTTACGATGCCGACGGCAATGCGGGAAACGGCACGCAGCTGAAGGTACAGGTGCGCATTAAGGATAAGGCGGGCAACGAAGGCGTCGCCGAGCGGCTGTTTACCGTCGATCAAGACAGCGACCGGCCGGTGGTGCGCTTCAACAATATTACGGTTGCCTCCGCCGCAAAAATTACGACGAACCAAATTACAGGCATTATCAACGACGATGACGGCTATCCGGAAAGCGGCTCATTTGCGGGATCGGAGCCTGAAGGCGTCTGGTACACGACGGATGCGTCGCAGACGGTTCCGGACGCCTCAAAGGTGTACGATGCGGCGAGCAATCCGGGCGGCGTGTGGTTTCCGGTAACGGTCGATAACGGTTCCTTTTCGATTGACGATACGACCGGCGACGGTGAAAAACGCTGGTACTTTTGGATAAAGGATAAAGCGGGGACGGTTTTCCGTTCCGGCGGCGCGACGGCGCTTGAGCGGCCGTACTTTACCGACCGCAATACCGCCGTCGGGGATGCCGCAGCAAATACGGCGCACATCGCATTTTCTTTGGATACGACGCCGCCTGCAATCGATACCGTTGCATTCTTCCGCAAGGCGAACGGCGACTTTGCCGCTCCCGATAAAGACGATGCCGGCTGGTCGACCGAATCTTCCGCGCTGACGTTCGGCGGGGAAGTCAACGTTATGTTCGTAAAAATTGCGGTTACCGAAAAGACTGCAATGCGCGCCTCCGATCCGGTTACGCTGAAAATCGACGATGCGGAAGTAAACTTGTCCGGCGCGATTCGGGCGGATCTCGTTTCGCCTTCAGGCTACGCGTATGTCGTCGGCCCGGTGATTTTGAACTCCGCTTATACGGACGGCACGGCCTCTCTTACGATCGAAGTGTACGACGCTTCCAACGGCAAAGGCCAATCGACGAAAAACATTGTGATTGACAATACCGCTCCGACCGTAGCGGTCGCCACTCCCGCTTCCACCACCCGCATCACTTCGACGGTTACGGTGCGCGGAGCCGTTTCGGACAACGCCGGCGGCAGCGGCACCGATTCCGTTAAATGGATGATCGCCCCTTCAGGCGTTACTCCGAATGCGGCGACTGCCGGCTGGCAGGATATGACAAGCGGCTCCGGCGGCGCTTCATGGACGATTGAGTTTATGAATACTGCACCGAATCACCCGATGAATCCGCTGACGTATTGCGATACGACGCGCTACAATGTGCGGCGCGATACGGGAAACGGGAGCTTTTACTACGTGCCGGTGCACTTTTTGATGAAGGATAAGCTCGGCAACGCGCGCGTAACGCCGTTTGAAATGCTGGTCGATACCGACGGCGGAAAGCCGGTTGCCTCGATTCTGGCTCCGGAAAACGAAAGCTCCGTCGGCGGTTTAATCCGCGTCTACGGAAGCGCAGCCGATATCGACGGAACGATAAAGTCCGTGCAGATTCAAATGGATTTGAACAATGACGGCAGCTTTACGCAGGCGGATTACGATATTGTAAAAAGCTGGGCGGACAACGGCATCGCTCCGTATGCGGGGCATTTGCATCCTGCCGCGTGGTCGGGTTCCGCTCTTTCAAGCGACTGGGGCATCGAAATTGAAGGCGGCGCGGAAAGCTGGAGCATCATGCTCAACCAAAATAAAGAGCTCGATGCCAATGTGTCCAAGCGGATTGGGATGCGCGTGCGCGCGTACGACCAAACGGATTTGACGCACGGTTGGGGGGCGGCGAACGTCATTACCATCAATATAGATGCGCCGCTGATCGGTAGTTCCGAGCAGCTCGTGCTTAAACAGTATTCGGATAACCATGCGGGGACGGGTTCCGTTGTCGCAGAAAAGCAATACAGCGAAGATATGTGGATAAGCGGCCGCTGGTGGCTGTGCTGTTCGGTTGAAGACACGCAAGGCATTTCGGATATTATTTTCAGTTCGGAAAAGGGTTCGCTTGCGGATAAGCTTAAATCGCCTTCTTCCGGCGCAGTGTTTGAAGAGAAGGTTTACAAAGTCGATACGGCAACCTTCCCGGGACACAAAGATTACCTGTTGAAGATTCCGCTCGACGCATCCCGGAGCGACGGCATTAAGATTCGCTCAAAGCTGACGGTAACCGATGATTCCATCGACAAAAACAGCGCC
The DNA here is from genome assembly GCA_963543045.1 of uncultured Treponema sp. Classification (GTDB taxonomy): domain Bacteria; phylum Spirochaetota; class Spirochaetia; order Treponematales; family Treponemataceae; genus Treponema_D. The sequence goes on along the minus strand of CAUTZW010000039.1, from coordinate 14,375 downwards.
GACCGGCTCATTTCGATCAATGTCGACGATACCGCGCCGTCGCTTTACAAAACGGACGGCAGCGAAACGCAGGCGGAAACGGACAGCTTACGGCTGATGAGCGGCTTGAACATGCTGGGGGCGGCGCATTCGGTTGTGCAAAGCAACTTCGCCTTTGAATTGGGAGACACGGTAAAGGAAAGCGGCGCGGGCTTTGAGCGCCTTGCATTCTACTTTAAGCGCGCCGGCTATACGGGAGACGCTGCGGCGCGCGTGTACAATCCGATGTTTGCGCCGGATAAGTACGCTTCGTGCTCGAACCGCACGGACATTGCCGCAGCCGCTGCGGATGGCGCGCTGTACATAAATGAAGAAAAGCTTCCGGCATTCCGGTGCACCGGCAGTTTCGATTCGTTGCAATCGTTTACAGCGGCAAATCCTTCGGCCGTCAATGACAACTACAATGTGCGGCGGGGCGGATTGGTAAAAATCAACGGCGTGTATGCGGTTATCACCGGCGTTGACCGCTCAGGCGGAAAGATTACGTTCGATACGCCAGTTGCCGCGCCCTCGCCAAGCGTAAGCGTCGAATTCATCTATGCGCAGGTGGTCGACCATCTGGCAAACATCGAATCTCCGGTGGGTACGACGCTTGACGATGAAGGCAATCTGAAAGTCAGTCCGAATACCGATGATCCGCTCTGGGCGGACGGCATGATTGAAAGCATCGAAAAAATCGGCACGAATTTTAAGTGGTCGGCATCGGTAAACAGCAAACACCTTGTTGACGGGCCGATTGAGATTCACGTCGTCGCCTTCGACAAGGCGGGTAACTGGTCGCACGGCTTTGTAACGACGAAGGTCGAAAACAACCGGCCGCGTATTGCGCGCGTACTGCTTGCCACCGACTTGAACGGCAACGACAAATTCAATTACGACACGGCTGCGGCGACCTTCAACGGAGCTGCGGCGAACGGCGAGTTCTGCACGTATTCGGCGCTGGACGGAACGAATAAAACGGTATTCCGTGCGGCGATCAATTCTTCCGCGTTTACCGCAAAGAACAAGCTGCTGGTACTGCCGGAGTTTGTCAATGATTCCGGATCTCTTACCGGAAACGGAGAATTGGGATATGTGCTCGGCATTGCGGAAGCGACTGCCGCAGATCTTTCCGATGCGGCAACCGGGACGCCGACGGCGTTGACCGATAAAGCGGCGCTCATTACGAATATTGCGGATACGGCTTTGGGGGCGGCTCCGGCGGAGATTCAAAATAAGATTTCCGAAAAGGGCGGTATGATTCTTTCCAACGCGGATTTGGGCGCCGGCGCGGCTGACGGCGCCAAGAAGCTGCAAATCACGTTCTGGGATCACACGGAAGGGCTTGCGTACGGGTCGAAGACGCAGTGGGCGGTGCTCAATATTCCGCTTACCATCGATGTGGTCGATCAGACGCCGCCGATGGTTGCACTCGCGCCGTTCTATTGGGAAGGCAAAGAGAAAAACAGCCTCTATGGAAACGATACGGATGCGGGACACATTGAGCTTTCGGCGGATTTGCCCGCTTCGTTTACGAGCACGGGAAGCGGCGTTGACGACCGCGATCCGAAGGTGTCCGGAAAGATTACGCTGCGCGGCTCCGCGTACGACGATCAAAACCTTTCGGCCCTGTACGTATTGTTCGATGAGTTTACGCCGACCGCCTTCCTTGACGGAGAGACGCTCCTCGTCGGCGGGAAGACGTACTACAAGGCGGCCAAATACAACGCCGCTACAGGCGCATGGGTTTCGGCAAGCGCGGATATGGCTTCTTCCGACTGGCAGTTTACCGTAAAGACGAAGGCGGATCCGACGGCAAAAGAGAGCGACGATATGTTCGGTTCGACCGTTGCGCCGCACTTTGACCAAAACGGCCACAAAGTTTACTGGCAGCTTGATATCAATACGGCAAAGATTGCCGGAGCTGCGCATGCGGATGTGCACGCGCGGATTCTTGCGGTGGACCGCGCGCCGAACGAGTCTTCGGAATCTGCGGCAGGCGCTGCCGGAAACGACGCGGCGTATAACAATCCGTTTTGCAAGATGGACGTTGTGCCGTACATTACGTCCATCGATACGGCCTTGAACAGCATCAAAAAGCGCAATCCGACCGTTTACAGCAGAACGGCGCGCGGAAATTATCCGGTGCGCGCCGACGAAACGATAACCGTCAACGGCTTCAACCTCGACGTATCCGGCGCGTCCTCCATAACGTATGCGATCGGTTCCATGACGTCGGGCGCGTATACCCATACGGTAAACGGCATTGCAAGTTTGAATAACCGCAACGGAAACGATGCGCACGGTTCGGCATCGGCGGCGGCTTTAGACGAGTACGAACGGTATGCGAACTTCTATAACCGCCGGCCGAACAAGGATAACAACAACCGGCTCACCGACGATGTCGTCATCGACGTGTGGGAATTTGCGCCTGAGGCGGCCAAACCGATTTCCGGCGGTATCGAACAGCCGGTGATGAAGATTAATCCGAAGACGGATATGATCGGATTCGCCTTTGTCAACGGCCCGCTGTACTTCAGCATGGGCGGTAAAGTCGGAGGCACCGAATATTCGGATATCTATTGGATGGGAAGCTACGACTTCTTTACGTCCGTCGGATTTATCTACGATTCGCTCGGATATTCTTACGGCTGCGCGGCAGGCGGCGACATAAACAACAATTCTGCGGATAAATTCCAGTTTATGACGAGCCGGTGGGGCCGGGCAGGAACGGGACAAAGCGGTTCCTACAATAGAACAAATTCGCTCAGGCTTGAATCCATCGGGCAAAAAGACAGCGGCGTCAACATCTTTAACAAGCAGCGGATAAAGTCTCCGTCGTTTGCGGCGGCCGTGCACGGTTCGGCGACCAATTTGTATCTTGCCTACTATGACGATATCAATCAGGAAGTGCGCTTTAAATACGGGAAAATTTCAACAACCGCATTCTCTACGCATTCGTGCAACTTCGGAAGCTTTACGGATCATGAAACGGGCGGCGAGCCAAAAGACTACATGAACGACAAAGTAAGCATGATTGCCGGAAGCAGCACCAACAGGAAGGCGGGCGAGTACGTTTCGCTCGGCGTCGTGTCGCAGGAAGGCTCCGGAGTTGACGATGTCGTAGTGTGCGTGTGGTATGACAGCGTAAACCGGACATTGTGGTACACGTATAACGACAGCCCGACAACCAACCGAGACGGACAGACGGACGGCTCCGGATGGTCGGCTCCGGTGCGCGTATTTGCCGACGGTTCCGTTATGGAAGAATCCGGCGAGTTCTGCCAGATTGCGGTAGACAAGGACGGCGGCATCCATATTGCCGCTTACGATCCGGTAAACCTCGATTTGGATTATGCCTATTCGAGCGGCTACAACGCCGCCTCCTTTGAAAGCTGCGTTGTCGACGGCTACGGCGTTGTCGGCTCGAACATTACAATCGACGTTGCAAAAAACGCGGCCGGAAAAAACATTCCGTACATCGGCTATTACGCAACATCGTGCATCAAACCGAAGCTCGCCTACCTTGCGGACACCTCCGCATCCGCCCCGAGCGGTTCGGACGACGAACTGTTTACCGGCGCATGGGAAGTAAGCGTTGTGCCGTCTTCAAGCAACGTAAACAAAGACCGCATAAACATCGGCGTGTGGAAAGACAGCTCGGGAACCATCAAAAATTCGAAAACAGGCTTTTCCTATCACACAAATACCGGATCCTCTTACGGCGCAACCTGCGAAGGCGAATTCTTCGCCAACGGAACGCCGAATCCGCTGCTTGCCTACGCGCATAAACAAAGCTCCTCCGCCGGCTACATAGAAACCGCGCAGAAAAAGTAACGCGCACGGCGTGTACTGCGCTTCCGCACCCGCTTTTGCGGGTGTGCGGTGGCAGGTGCGGCTTGTTGTGGAAGGTGGAGTTGGTTGCTGTGGACGGCAGCTTACGGGTGGCGTGCTACCGCTCGCTGCGGTGAGGCTTGTTGCGGAGGGTGGAGTGTCACGGTGGCGCGGAGTTGGTTGCTGCGGACGGCAACATGCAGGCGGCGAGCTGTCGCTAGCTGCGGCGGGGCTGTTTGCTTTGCGTGCGGTGTATTCGGGTGGCGCGGTGTTGGTTGCTGCGGATGGTAACATTGCAGGTGGCGAGCTACCGCTCGCTGCGGACGGCAAGATGCGTACGGCGTGCTGTTGCTAGCTGCGTCGGGCCTGCTTGCTTTGCGAGCGGTGTATTCCGGCGCCGCGGTGTTGGTTGCTGCGGAAGGTAACTTGAGGGCGGGAAGCCGCCGCTAGCTGCGACGGGGCTGCTTGTTTTTGCGGGCAGTATATTCCGGTGGCGGGGTGTTGGTTGGTGCGAGAGGCAACTTGAGGGCGGGGAGCTGTCGCTCGCTGCGGTGGGGCTGCTTGTTTTGCGGGCGGCGCATTTTGGCGGCACGGTATTACTTGGCGTAGCGGGCAACTTGCGTGTGGCGTGCTGTCGCTCGCTACGGTGGAGCTGCTTGTTTTGCGTGCGGTGTATTCCGGCGGCGCGGTGTTACTTGCTGCGGAAGGCGGCTTGCCGGTGGCGAGCTGCTGCTCGCTGGGTGAGCCGTTTGTGGGTGAGGAGCTGTCGCTCGCTGCGGTGGAGCTGCTGGCTTTGCGGGCGGTGTATTCCAGCGGCGCGGAATTACTTGGTGTGGAAGGCAACTTGCAGGTGGTGTGCTGTCGCTCGCTGCGGGGGTCTGCTTGCTTTGCGAGCGGTGTGTTCCAGCGGCACGGTGTTACCTGCTGCGGAAGGCAACTTGCAGGTGGCAAGCTGTCGTTTGCTGCGGCAGGGCTGCTTGTTTTTGTGGGCGGTGTATTCCGGCGGCGCGGTTTTGGTTGCTGCGGAAGGCAACATGTGTGCAGCAAGTTGTTGCTAGCTGTGATGGGGCAGCTTGTTGTGCGGGCGAGGTATTCCGGTGGCGCAGTGTTGGTTGCTGTGGTAGACAGCTTGCAGGCGGCGAGCTGTCTACCACAGCAACCGTCCTCAAAGCGCTTTCCCTGCGCGGACAAACGGCGCAAAAATCCCGCGATACCGCCAAACGGGACACGCTCAACTGGCTCGCCGAAATCAAGGTAAGATAAATCGACTCGTACCGCCCGATACGAACCGTTCGTATCGAGGCATGCGAACCTCTCGCATGGAGGCATTCGAGCCATTCGCATAGGGCGATGCAAACTGTTCGCATATCGGTATTCGAACTGCTCGTGTCGTTCGGATCGGACATGCCGGTTCGCCCGGATCAGACCCACCGACCCGTTCGGATCAGGGGTACACACTCGCCCGAGTGGGACAGGCACTCCCGTTCGGAGGAACGGTGTCCCTCGCCCGTAGGGAGGTGTTCCCTTCGCCCAGAGGGAGATGCTCCCTACGCTCGGAGGAAGTAAGCTCCTCCGATCGTGCAGCTAAATAAAATAATTTTAATGAGAGGAATAAGTAATAATATGAAATCATTTGCAGAAGCTCTTTGCAGCAACGAAAAGAACGAGAAGATACCCGAAGCATACGATTACTTCGGAGGTCTGATTGGCGAATGGGTTATCGAGTGGAACGACCGTTTGGACAATGCCGTACCCCGACGCGTGAAAGGCGAATGGATATTCTCGCGTGTCTTGGAGGGGACAGCCATTCAGGATTTGTTTATTGTACCGTCGCGTACGGAGAGGTTGAACAACCCGCAAGCCGATGCCGAATACGGCACTACCCTGCGGATTTATAATCCTCAAACGATGGCGTGGGATATATTCTACGGATGTACGGGCAGCGCCTTTCGTCTGACGGCGGTGAAGGCGGGTGATGAGGTAGTGCTGACCGAAAACGTCGAAGGCAAAATGCGGTATGTCTTTTCGGAGATAACTGCCGATACGTTCAGATGGCGGAAAGAATACCTCGCCTCCGAAGAGCATTGGACGGTTGCGGCAATAGTAACAGCCGTAAGGAAAAAATGTTAATCAGATACTGGGTTTTAGGTATTGGGATCAGGCAAAATGGTACAGCCTAACCCCCAACCCCTAAATCCTAAAAAATAAACAGATGAAAATATGTAAGATATATGCCTGCTGGATTTATGTGAGCGATTTGAAAAAGTCGCTCCGATTTTATCAAAATATAGGTTTCGAACTCAAGTTTATTGAAAAAGACGGCGCTTGGGCGGAATTCGATTTGGGAGAAACGTCGTTCGCGATTTTGCAGCGCCCTGCCGAAAAAGGCAAGGTACAGCCCGCGAAAACACGAATTATGTTCGAGGTAGATAATATTGAAGAAATGCGGAAACATTTGATTTCTCTTGGCGTCAAATTGATTGGGGACATCAGAGAAGAGCCTTACGGCAAGCTGCTGACGTTTGAAGACCTCGACAGGCATTGGCTGGAGTTTTTTGGAAATAAGTCTGATTTACTTTGAGGTCGGTTATGAACATACAGGATTTTTGGAACGCAGTATTACAACAAGATGCCGAACGCTTGCGCTCATTTTTTGCTGACTCGGCCTATATCAGCTGGCACTGCACCGATGAACGATTCACCGTAGAAGAATATATACGGGCGAATTGCGAATATCCGGGAACATGGGACGGTACGATTGAACGGATAGAACAAATCGGCGATTTAATTATTACTGCCGTCAACGTATACAGCGCCGATAAAACCGCTTCGTTTCACGTGGTGTCGTTTATAAAAATAAAAGACGAAAAAATTATTTCGATGGATGAGTATTGGGGCGATGACGGAGTACCGCCGCAATGGCGATTGGAAAAAGAGCTTGGAACAAGAATACATACATAAAGCAGGAGGAAGATTTTATGAATGCATATCAAGATGTAAATGCGGTTGTCATTGACCGCTGGGTTGCGGAAGGTTGGGAATGGGGAAACCCCATTGATCATCAAACCTACCTGCAGGCGCAGAACGGGCAATGGTCTGTGCTGTTAACGCCGACAAAACAGGTGCCGCACGAGTGGTTCGGCGGTTTGCGGGTGACGTACTATCGCTAGCTGCGGCGGGGCAGCTTGTTTTGCGGGCGAGGTATTCCGGCGGTGCGATGTTGGTTGCTGCGGAAGGTAACTTGAGGGCGGGAGGTTGTCGTTTGCTGCGGTGGGGCAGCTTGCTTTGCGGGCGGTGTATTCCAGCAGCGCGGTGTTACGTGCTGCGGGGGGCCAGCTTGCGGGTGATGTGCTGTTGCTTGGTGTGGTGGGGGTGCTTGTTTTGCGGACAGTGTATCTGGCTGGGCGGAGTTGTTTGTTAAGGTAAATATCTTGAGTTGTACCGCGTGACGAAAACGCGGCGATCTATCCGATAACCGGCGGATAAAATCTTGCACGGTAAATCCGAAAATAAATTGCCTCGCCGATAAGAATCCTGCTCCCCTCCGGATACCTGTGCTCGGATGACGATGAGGTTGCTCTGATTGAATGGTTGTTTTAAGCGGGGCAATAGGAACGAATTGTGCGCACGATTCAGGCTCGGAGATTTTTTTTGAGCGTCTTCATCCGGACTGATGGAAAGCCTCCACACGGGCGGAGGGCACATCTCCCTTCGGGTATAGGAAACTTCTCCCTACGAGCGGAGGGAATGTCTCCTTTCGAGCGAGTGTGCAGGTGCCACCTGAGCGGGAGAAGGCCGTTCCTTCAAGTGTGAGAGCTCTCTTCTTCAGGGCGGGACAAGCGTTATTCCCTGCTTGGGACAGTCGGCGGATAAACGAAGTTTTGACTGATATAGCGGATACGCGCTTGTCAAACATCCGCATTCCCAAAGAAATTAAAATACGAAGATAAGTTTAGATTCCAAAGAGTGCGACGAACGAGAAATGTGTTATCTCCTTCAAGTCCCGTTCTTCCGTCCGCCGCTCTCTGTGAAATGCAGGCATTCAACCGAAAATTCGTCCGCACTTTGTTGTTAATACTATTTAAAAAAGAGTCGTTTTCATCATTGCATACGGAAAGATAGGTAAAATCGGAAATAAAATCATCTCGGTATTATTGCCCACAAAGCTCGAATACCGAGATTATCTCTTTATTTATAAATAGCACATGTAACTTACTCGAGTATTTAAAGTATGGAGATAATATTAGGATTCCAAAGGGCGGCAGTCCTTGGGTCATGCCCAAGGAAAGAGGGGTAATGGAGGAAACCGGCGGGCTTCGAACCCCGAGCTGGTGTCTTTCCTTGAAAAAAAGGGTTTAAGGCTTGCCTTAGAAGCTGTTTAAGGTCTCCTCAGTAGAATAGTTACAAAACTCAGAATCATAAATTGCAGTGTGGTATTATACTTTCTCCCGCAGTTTTTCCAAAGTCTGCGCTGCTTTTCAAGCCATGCAAAGCTTTGTTCCACCACCCACCGTTTGGGAATTACTTCAAATGTATGTAATTCACTGCGTTTGACGGCCTGTACTGTCACTTGTTCGTCTAAAGCTGCCTTTACTCCATCTGCAAGAGGCTGTCCGCTATAGCCACCGTCACACAAAATGCTTTTCACTTCTGTCAACCCTTCTTTATTTTGCTCAAAATAGAGCAACGTGCCCTTTTTATCGGTAACATTGGCTGCTGTTATGGCAAACGCATGCGGAAAACCTTGTGTATCGACGGCTATATACCGCTTTATCCCCTATATTTTCTTGCCCGCATCATATCCCTTCGGCACTGTCGGTATTTTAACGCTCTGTACATAGACTATAAGGAAGCTCGTCTTACAGGATGCCCCCTGTTTTGTACGAGCCTCGCCAATTAATTTTTTTTAAGCACTGATGCAAACGGCTCTGCTGCCCATCTTCTACCTTATTCCATATTCCATAGGCTAAAATAGTAGTAAACGGTAGTCCATTTGGGAAAACCTTCCGGCAGCATACGCCATTGACAGCCGCTTTTGAGCAGGTACAGTACGGCACAAAATATTTCATACAAATCTATTTTTCTCGGCACAGTCTTTTTCCATCCGCTTTCTAATAACGGGTGGATTTCTTCGAATTGTTCGCGCGTTATGTCGCTGGGATATTGCTTTCTCATATTTCCATTATAGCATAGACATTAAACAGGCTCTAAGGGCGCGGAAAGAAAAATCTTCGCCTTTGCGGCGGACTCGGTTTGAAAGATATTCGATAAGAGCCGTAGAATCTTTCCCCCCGGACGCGCCGACAAGGATTTTGTCTCCGTTTTCAATCATCTTGTAATCGAAAACGGCTTTATCAATCAAACGGAATAAAAAAGGCTGCGGCATTAGGCGCGGGTATTTTCTGCGGCGGAGGGACGAAATTGAGCGATAATTTTTGCCGCTTCTTGCGCCAAGTGCTGAATTTCCGCAAAGCTTCCCGACTTTATCAGCTCTTTAGGCGTTACCCAGCTTCCGCTTAAGGCGGTTACGTTTTTAAGCGCAAGATAGTCCGCCGCATTTCCGGCGTGCAGTCCGCCGCTTACGACAAATCCGACGTTCGGGTAGGGACTGGAAAGCGCTTTGAGCATTGCGGTGCCGCCCATTGCGTTTGCCGGAAAAAACTTGACGGTTTCGATTCCCGCTTCAAGCGCACGCTCGATTTCTCCCGGCGTGCACAAGCCCGGAATGAGCGTTACGCCGTTTTTGACGCAATAATCCACCGTTGACGGATTAAAACCCGCCGTCAGCAAAAACTGTGCCCCCGCATTCCATGCACGGCGGGCAAGCTCGGGATTCAGTATCGTCGCTCCTCCGACAAGCATTTCAGGACGGGACTTCCGCACTGCGGAAATCGCTTTTTCCGACTGTTCAAAGGTTTGAGGATTTCTGAACGCTATTTCCATTGCGCGAACGCCGCCTGCCAAAAGCGCATCCGCCGTCATAAGCGCTTCCTCTTCCGAAGAGACTTCCGTTACCGCAATTAAAGCGGCGTTGTGCAATTCGCTAATAATTTTATTCATCTTTGTATCCGTCCGTTCGTGTTGCCGTTCATGAGCGTTTCGATTTCTTCTTTCGTTACAAGATTAAAGTCTCCCGACACCGAATGCTTGAGGCAGGAAGCCGCCGCGGCGAAATCCAAGGCTTTGTGCTCGTCGCCGAATTCGGTAAGACCGTAAATAAGTCCCGCTGCAAACGAATCACCCGCACCGACCCGCTCGACGATGTTTTCAATGTCGTACTGGGCGGACTTGTAAAACGTTCCGCGCAACGACAGCACCGCCGACCAGCCGTTTCTGTCCGCCGAATAGCTGCATCGAAAGTCCGGAATGTGCTATACTGTTCATATATTATAAAACAATCGAAACATCAGGACATTTTTATGGCGGAATACAAAAATAATCATAATTTCAGATATGACGACCTATTGCCTGAGCAACAAGCGCGTGTTTATATAGATGCATATCTTAAAGATGTCGGCTGGACGGTAGTCAACCGGGATGAGTTTGTTCCCGAAGCGATAAATGCGCAAGCCGTCCGTGAAAATATCTTACAAGGCAATAAAGAAGCTGATTACATTCTTTATCTTGACGGAAAAGCTATAGGGGTTCTTGAAGCAAAAAGAAAAGAGAATAATTTAGGTTTTGAAGTTGCAGAACAAGCTCAAGCTTACGGAAACATTCTGCCTAATTGGATACGAGCATGGAAAACTCCGCTTCCGTTTATTTTTCTTTCAAACGGTGAGACTTTGCTCTTTAAGAATATGTACGACGAAAAACCGCGTTATACAGTTCTTAAAAAAATGCTCACCCCGAAAGATATTGTTAGATTGGCAGGTGATGACATTGATTCGGAATATGCAAAACTTCCTTCCATCCCGTCTGTAGGGCCAAAAGGTTTAAGGGAATGTCAATTTGAAGCAATCACAAAGCTGGAACTTTCATTTAAGCAGGGATTCAAAAAGGCACTTATTGTTTTAGCTACGGGTGCCGGAAAAACTTTTACCGCCTGTACGGAAGCGTATCGGCTTTTGAATTATACCTCCGCAAAGCGGGTTCTTTTCCTTGTAGACCGTAACAATCTTGGGAAGCAAGCCGAAGGTGAGTTCGGTACCTATAAACTTACGGAAACCGGTAATCCTTTTTCCGATGAATACATTGTTCATCGGCTTAAAAGCGTGGAAGAAATAGGAAATGCAAGCGTCATCATTTCAACGATTCAACGGCTTTTTGCCGCACTCACAGGACAAGAAATAAACGATGCCGGCGATGACGAAGAAATGGATTATGATGAAAACGCACCAGAAAAACAGATTCAGTTTACCGGAAACATACTTTTACCGCCGGATTTCTTTGACGTAATTATCATTGATGAATGCCATCGTTCGATTTACGGAGATTGGCAGCAGGTTCTTACCTATTTTAAAAATGCAAAAATAATCGGACTGACGGCAACTCCGACACCAGAAGCTGAAGCATTTTTTAATAAAAACCGCGTAGTAAATTACACTTTGGAAAAATCCATTGCCGACGGCGTTAATGTTCCTCCGCGTGTGTATAGAATTAAAACCGAAATCTCGGAAACCGGCGGCACCATTAAAGACGGTGAAAAAATTAAAAAAGTTTCCAACTGGAGCGGTAAAAGAAAAACGCAAAAGCAGCATGAAGACCAGCAATTCACCACAACGGACATAGACAGAAGCATCGTAATTCCGGCACAAATCGAAACAGTTGTTCAAGCATATAAAGATTCCATCTATGAGTCTTTGTATCCGGACAGAAAAAAAGATTGGACGATGATTCCAAAAACGCTTTTTTTTGCAAAAAAAGAAAGCCATGCAAAGGATATCTTAAAAGCGGTCGAAAAAATTTTCGGAAGCGAATTTCCTAACGGGAAAATCCCCGAAAACTATGCCCAGTTGATTACGTGTAAATCCGGAAATTCAAATCAACTGATTAGCGATTTTAGAAATAATAAAGATTTTCGAATTGCAATTACCGTTACGCTTGTTGCAACAGGCACCGATATCAAGCCTTTGGAAATTCTTGTTTTTATGCGCGATATACATTCCGAAGTTCTCTACACTCAGATGAAAGGACGTGGATGCAGAACGCTTGCCGACGATAAATTAAGAAACGTAACCACCAATGCGGTCTCAAAAGACTTTTATTATCTTGTGGATGCCGTCGGCGTAACGGAACACGAAAAATCAATGCCGACTCCGGGCGGAAGCGGCGATATAAAAAAAGTCTTGCCGCTCAAAGACCTGCTTGAACATCTTGCACACGGAGAATTATCCGATAATAATTTAGAACTGTTAGCAGACTATCTTTCACGCGTAAATAGAAAAGCCGAAGCGGAAGATATTATCGAACTTAATGAGTTACTCGGTACTATTACCGTAAAACAATTGACTGTAACTATTTTTGAATCAATCGCACCCGAGTCTTGCATTTTCCCCCCCCTACAAAGATATTAACGAGCCGAATACGGAAAGAAAGATTTTGATTTCCCCGCTCATAAACAATGTAAAAGCCCGCAAAAAACTATTGGAAATCAATGCCGGATTTATTAAAATTGCCCTTGAAAAACAGGACACGTTACTGTATGCGGGATTTTCACAAGAACAGGCAAAAGAATATATCGCTACATTTGAAACCTATCTTGATGACAATAAAGATGAAATTGAAGCGTTAAGGATTCTTTATAATCAGGAAAAAGTCGCCATCACGTATACGATGCTTAAAGATTTGGAAAAGAAACTGATTGCGTATAATAATCAGTTTACACCGGAATTTTTGTGGACATGCTATCAAACACTGGACGGAGAAAGCGGAAAAGTAAAACCGTTAAACAGAGAAACGGAGCTGGGTGTTTTTACCAATCTTATTCAACTGGTAAGATACGGATATAAGTTGGATGATGAACTTGTGTCCCTTAAAAGACGATTCGGCAGCTATTTCAACCTTTATTGCGGACAGGCTTGGCGTAAATTTACGCCGGAACAAATTGAAATTGTGCGGCAGATTGCAGAATACATTGTACAAAACGGCTGTATCACGAATATTGAATTAAACAATGCAAAACATGATTTGTTTGTAAAAGCCGTTCCAATCTTCGGAGCCGACAAACTAAATGCGGAAATGCAAACAATTTCAAAATACTTATTCTACGGAAAGGCAGCATAAAAATGGCAAAAAAACAAGCAACGCCGGCAAAACCGGAACAGGCGCTTACGAAAAAAGTTTGGAATATGGCAGACGTTCTTGCGGCAGCCGGTATCGGATTTACGGATTATATTATTCAGCTGACATATCTCTTATTTCTAAAAATGGATTTTGAAAAAGAATCATACGGTTTAGGCAGTGCACTTCCGGACGGAAGTAAATGGAAAGATATTGTTCAACTGGACGGGCCCGATCAACTTGCAAAATATGAAAAGATTCTGGAAGTTTTACAGGCAACCGACGGACTTATCGGTGCAATTTTTACAGAAGCGCAAAATAAGATTACAAAACCGGCTCTTCTTAAAAAACTGATCGGAATGATTGATGAAGAAAACTGGTTCAGTATGGACGGAGACCTCAAAGGCGCAATTTACGAAAGTATTCTTGAAAAAAACGGGCAGGATAAAAAATCTGGAGCAGGGCAATACTTTACGCCGCGCCCCTTGATTAATGCTATGGTTGATGTTGTGCAGCCGAAAATTACGGAGACCGTTGCCGACCCCGCGTGCGGAACCGGAGGCTTCTTGCTTGCTGCGTATGACTATATGCGTAAACAAAGCGACGAACAGAGTAAAGTGGAGTTCTTACAAACGAAGGCTCTGAGAGGAAATGACATTACGCCGCTTGTCGTAACGTTGGCTTCTATGAATCTTTATCTTCACGACATTGGAGCGGACACAACACCGATTAAATGTGAAGATAGTTTGGAACACGAACCCGAACATCTTGTAGATGTAATTCTTGCCAACCCGCCTTTTGGCGCTCGACCTGCAGGAAGCGTCGATATTTCGACCATGCGTTCCGATTTGATTGTAACAACAAGCAACAACCAGTTAAATTTTTTACAACATATAATGGTTATGCTAAAGGACGGTGGAAGAGCAGGAATCGTTCTTCCCGATAATGTGCTTTTTGCAGACGGTGCCGGAGAAATTCTCCGCAAAAAACTTCTAAAAGATTTTAATCTTCATACGATTCTTCGTTTGCCGACCGGTATTTTCTATGCAAACGGCGTAAAAGCAAACGTACTGTTCTTTGAAAAAGGCAGCCCGACACAAGAGACATGGTATTACGATTACCGGACAGGGATTAAACACACTCTTGCAACGAAACCGCTTAAACGTTCCGACCTGGAAGACTTTGTAAGCTGCTACTGCGCAGGACATTTTGAAGACCGCAAAGAAACATGGTCGCCCGAAAATCCGAACGGCAGATGGCGTAAATATCACGTCGATGAACTGCTTGCACGGGATAAAACC
>CAUTZW010000038.1:0-26165 GCA_963543045.1 uncultured Treponema sp. | reverse complement strand
TCCCGCCTTTTCGTAGGCTTTTTTATTTCTTTTCTCGGTGTGCTCTTTGATGAGGATAGATGCAGAATCCAGAGTAAAAACATACAGCAGAATTTGAACACGCTGCGTAAAACAGTACTCAACCTCATATACAAGCGACAAACAGGGGCAAAGCTGCCTTTGAACAACATTACCGTGCTCTTATGAACCCGTACGAGTTATTAGCTGTGTTAGGCAAAAATTGATTTCCGTATTGACAGCCTGCAATGAATTGACAAAATAGTATCAAGCTTATATAATTCTGCCATTATCATTCCCCGATTGTGTAATGGTAGCACAGCAGATTCTGGTTCTGCTTGTGGGGGTTCGAGTCCTCCTTGGGGAACTTTATAAATGAAATATATCCATTTCCTATTATTGGTCTCTTCGTCTATCGGTTTAGGACAAAAGATTCTCAATCTTTAAAGACGGGTTCGACTCCCGTAGAGACTATTACTATTCTTTGCAGTGATAATAGTAACTTTCCACGCTACTTCAAATGAAGTATGAAGTTTTCTGTAGGGAAAACAAGTGCTCTTTTGGGTGCCTCCGAGCATTTTTGCTTTCATTGATACGCCCACTTTCTCAGAAAAATTTGCTTTTGCAACGGAACAAGCCGTTTCTGTTCAGACCCGTTACAGCCTGTATGAATCATTGATTGCTTCCCTTTTATGATTGGGCGCATGTTCGAAGCGTATAAAATGCACTCTGAAAGAAAAGAGCATGCTGATGAAACTTGCAGCGATACGGAAATATATTACGCTCTGTATGCGGGAAACCGTATTCGGAATGGCGGTCGTATGGCAAGGTACTGCAAAAATGACGGATTATCCATTTCCGTTTGGCGGAACAAGAAAGATCGCTTTATTCGACTACGACTTAAAGATATCCAAATACTTGCCAACCGATAGCGAGCCCCATGCACAATATCCGTTCCGCAAGAAGAAGGTTTGCATGGAATCGCAATGGTCATACATTGATTTTCTTTCTGCCGTATTTTCCAGAAAGACGACCGTATTGCACATGTACCATGATTTTCTTCCATAATTTATAAAGACTGATTGCAACATAACGGCAGAGTGTGCATCGGAGCTCCGAATATCGGAATCGTTTATCTTACAGCACTTCTGCAGGTTCGGAACGTGTCGGATACGGGTAATTCCAAAAGATAGAACTTTTGGCGAGAGGGCGTTGTGATTCTCGCTATTCAGGTTGATCGGTACCGATATGGGCGCTGCGGGATTTTTTAGAGGTTCCGCGCTGAATCGGCCGAAAGCTGAGAAAGCAATTCCATGACAGGAGAACGCACAGATTCACCGATTATCCCGAGTCCGAACTCCGAGTACAGAGGGGAGTGCTTTTGCACATGGAGAAAGTACCGGCATGGGCGTGAAGCCGAGCGAGAATCAAAATCAAAATCGTAGGATTATGTGATGCAACTTGTAATGCGAGAGCTCATGATCGAAAACGGCGATAAGTCTTTTGCAGCGAGCATCGTTACGAGTGTGTCGAACGGTACGATGCGTTTCGGATTAGCGCATCCGCAAGAATGCACGGACAAACCTGTGAGCTACGTGCGGCTGCTCAGCTATCGAAGTGACCTCGTTTCCTGTCTGCCACCTGCGTAAACTAAATGCACCAGATGCAGCCGCGCGCCTCTCTACAGCGACGGCCGCCTCTCTGCAGTAATCCCCCTACCGCCACCCTATTCCGCAAGTACCGCGTCCTCCGTGTTCCTGCTTGCTGCCCACGCAAACTAATCGCGCCACACACGTCCGCTCGTTCCTCCGTCGCAAATCTGACGACCGTCACTTTATTGTTCCGCAAGCGCAGCATCCTCCGCGTTTCCGCTTGCCGCCCACGCAAACTAACCGTTCCACACACAGCCTGTCGTCCCTTGCAGCAAATCCGTCTGTCGCCGCCCCAGTCCGCAAGTGCCGGGTCCTCAGTTTCCTGTCTGCCGTCCGCGTAAACTAACCGCACCAGACGCAGCCGTGCGCCTCTCTACAGCAACTGCCTCCTCTCCGCTCTGCAAGTGCAGCGTCCTCCGCGTTCCCCGCTCCATAAGCACGACCTCTTCCGTGACTCCGTTTGCCGACTGCACGCATCCGGTGCAGGTGCGCTTGCCGTCGGGGGTGCGGGCAAGGGTGAGGCGCAGGGTGCCGGCGGTCATGGTGTTGTCTTGCAGGAGGTGTCGAAAGTGCAGTTCAAAGGCGTTGCTTCCCGAGTCGCTTCCGATGAACACGCCTTTTACGATTCGGCCGCCGCGGTAGTCGCCCCAGATTGCCGATTCCGTTTGCCGGAAGGCGAATACTGTGTCCGAAAAGATGTCCGCCGCATCGGAGGCGGTTAAATAGGCGCCGTCCAGCGTTAATGCGTCCGGAGCGGCTGCAAAAAGCGTTTTGCCTTTTTCGTATACGGCCGCTAAATGCGCGTTCCGGTTTTCTTTTCTGGAATCGAACTCGCGCGTCATGCCGTCCAAAACCATGAATTCGCTGGCTTTTACCCGGCCGAACAAACGGTCGCCGAGCATCACTTTTTTCATCGCCGCTAACAGGCCGAACGTTTCCAAATGCGCCCTCGTATTTCCCGCCGTGCACAGAACGAGCGCCTTTTCCGGGATTTTCATGCGCTGCGGTCCGTATGCAAAGCCGCACGTCCACACGCGGTCAAACCAGCCCACCAATTTTGCGGGAGCCTCCGTCCAAAACACCGGATAGATGAACACGATCGCATCGGCCGCGTTGATTTTCCGCTGCTCCGCAATGACGTCGGCGGCAAGCGCATCGTCGAAGCGGTAGTGCGCATCGCGCGCATATTCTTCTTCCGTCATGTCCGACTGAAAACGCATCCCGTATAAATCCGAAACAACGCACGTATGCCCCGCATCGCGCACGCCCTGTATAAACCGATCCCGCGCCTCCCGCGTAAACGAATCTTCCGACGGATGGCAATACACAATAAAAACGTTCATTTTTCCTCCTGCGGACTCCGCATAAATCCTGCATACATAACCTTAATTTCGAGCGGTCAAAGCGCAACGCCCCTATCGATTGAATCCTCTCATTTCCTGTGCATGTCCGCATTATCCGCACCGCTTCAATTCTTAGGTAAGCGATTTACGATATGTAAAATAGAAGAAATCGATGCACAGGACGCACGGAGCCGACCCCGCATACAACTCGCCGATTTTGCATCGCAAAAACGGAGCGGAGTGCTCATCCACTTACCGCTTTAACGACACCTTCCCCGCACCCATCATTAAGCCAAACCCGTAATCACTCCTGCGTCATCGACATCGACGGAAAGCGCCGCCGGAAGCTTCGGCAAACCCGGCATCGTCAAAATATCTCCGGCAAGGGCCGTCACAAATCCCGCGCCCGCATACAGCTGCACCTCGCGCACCGGAAAAACGTAGCCGCTCGGCGCACCGGATGCCTTCGGGTCATGGCTGAGCGAGTACTGCGTCTTTGCAATGCACACTGGAAGGCGCCCGTAGCCTTCCGCCTCGTACCGGCAGAGCTTTTTGCGCGCCGCCGCCTGAAAGTCCACCGACGAAGCGCGGTATATTTCTTTTGCGATTGTTTCGATTTTTTTATCAAGGGAGTGTTCCGGATCGTACAAACAGCGAAACGCGGACGCTTCGGCACATAAGCGGACTGTGGCATCGGCAAGGTTCGCGGCGCCTATGCCTCCTTCCTCCCAGCAATTGCACGTAACCGCCTCCACTCCCGCATCGGCGCACAGCCGCAGCAAGAGCGCACGTTCTTCTTCCGTATCGGAAATAAACCGGTTTACGGCAACGACGGTGCGCACCCCGAATTTCGCAACGTTTTCAATGTGTACCTTGAGATTTGCAAATCCCCGTTCAAGCGCAGCCGTATCCGGCTCCGAAAGGCGGCTTTTGTCCGTGCCCCCGTGCATTTTCAGCGCGCGGATCGTCGCGACAATCACAACCGCATCCGGCGCAATGCCCACCGCCGGGCATTTGATGTCCATAAACTTTTCCGCACCCAAATCTGCGGCAAACCCCGCTTCCGTTACGACGTAATCGCTTGCGGCAAGCGCGCACAGCGTCGCATTCACGCTGTTGCAGCCGTGCGCGATGTTCGCAAAGGGGCCGCCGTGCACAAAAGCGGGCGTTCCTTCAAGCGTCTGCACCAGATTCGGCCGAATCGCATCTTTGAGCAATGCCGCGACCGCGCCCGTACACGAAAGTTCCCCAAACCGCACCTGCCGCTTGTCAAAATCCTCGCCGATGACAATATTTGCAATCCGCTCTTTCAATTCGCGTATTGAGGGCGACAGGCAGATAATCGCCATAATTTCCGATGCGGCGGTAATCGTAAAGTGCGCTTCATGCGGAGTGCCGTCCGCCCGTCCGCCAAGCCCGCAGACAATGTTGCGGAGGCTCCGGTCGTTCAAGTCGAGGCAGCGCTTCCACGTGACGGCGCGCGGGTCGAGGGAGAGCGCATTGCCTTGCTGAATGTGATTGTCTATCAGCGCCGCAATCAAATTGTTCGCAATCGAAACGGCGTGCAGGTCGCCCGTAAAATGCAGATTGATGTCTTCCATCGGCACGATTTGCGCGCGCCCGCCGCCGCAGGCTCCGCCTTTCATCCCGAAGCACGGTCCAAGCGACGGCTCCCGCAGCGCAACGCACGCCTTCTTCCCGATGCGGCGTAATCCGTCGGCAAGTCCGATCGCAACCGTTGACTTCCCTTCGCCCGCAGGCGTCGGCGTTATCGCCGTCACCAAAATCAGCTTGCCCCGCCTTTCCCGCTGTTTTGCCCGCTCCAGCAGCGCGCCGAGCGTTTGTGCCGACAGCTTCGCCTTGTAGCGTCCGTAGCATTCAATTTCATCCCCGCCGATGCCGATTTTCCGCGCAACTTCCGTCACCGGCTCCGGCCGGCACGCCTGCACAATCTCAATATCAGTCACAAAAATCCTCCGCAGTCTCTTCTGACGCCCATTCACCCTGTTCGATACTGGGCGATCGAGCGGGTTTATTATACCGCCCGCCCCGAATATGGGAAGTGCCGCACGGCGAACGCTAATGCGTCGGCCCTTGTCCAAATCGCCCGCACGATGCGCCGCTGTCCGCAAAACCCCGCCTGCGATTCCGGCAGTGCGCAGCGCGGCAGTTTGAAAATCGCCAGCAGGGAAGAACCCGCAAAACAATGCGTGGGCCCGTGCACTTTTCCGCCGGATATTTTACAATCCGTCCGTTCATGGTCTGCGCCGCCGCAGTTTCGCCGACAACGGAGAAATGCGCGGGACGTTGAAAAGCGCCGGCGGCGATACGGCGTTACCGGCAGGCCGCCTATCCGCGCGGAATTGTTGCAGGCCGTCCGGTTGCGTGCGCATGGAGACGGCGCAGTGCAATCGTCGCTTTCCGTTTTGCGCCGTCCGCGCGGTAAAGACGGCTGAGCTCGCATTGTTCCGCACACGGCGGATGCGTAAGGAGGTGCGCATATGCAGGAAAATCCGGAATACCTTTCGACTCAACTCATTACTTATTTGGGAAATAAGCGGCTGCTCATTAAACATATCGAAGCGGAAGCCGAAGCGATCAAAAGCGCGATCGGAAAGGAAAAACTCGTGTGCGCCGATTTGTTTTCCGGCTCCGGAATCGCCGCCCGAATGCTCAAGCGGCACAGTTCGGCCCTGCACGTCAACGATTTAGAACAGTATTCGGCGCTAATTAACCGCTGTTACCTCGCCGACAAAAAAGACTATCCGGAGGAAACGTGCCGCCGTTACCGCGCAGAGATTGAAGAACGCTGCCGGAAGGACAAGACGGAAGGCATTATTGCGCGAAACTACGCGCCGGAAGACGATGCGTGCATCCGAAGAGGCGAGCGGGCGTTTTTTACGCGGGAAAACGCGCTCCGCATCGACACCTACCGGCGGCTTATCGACGAAGTGGTCGCCGAAAACGAATTGCGGAAGTTTTTTTTAGCGCCGCTGCTCATCGAATCCTCGATTCACGTCAATACCAGCGGCGTATTCAAGGGCTTTTACAAAGACAAGGCGACCGGCATCGGCTGCTTCGGCGGCGCGGGGAAGAACGCGCTCTCGCGTATACTCGGCCCGGTGGAATTGAAAGAACCGGTTTTCAGCAATTTCGACTGCCCGTCATTCATTTACTGCGAAGACGCCGTGCCGCTCGCGTCCAAACTGTCCGGCATCGACATCGCCTATTTAGATCCGCCGTACAACCAGCATCCCTACGGCTCGAATTATTTTATGCTCAACCTCATTTTGAAAAACACGCTGGACGTAAAAATCAGCCGCGTTTCCGGCATCACGCAAGACTGGAACCGCTCGGTATTCAACAAAAAAGGTGTCGTCTTGCACGCGCTGGAAGAAATCATCCGCACGCTCGATGCAAAATACTGCATCCTCTCATATAATTCCGAAGGCTTTATTGCACTTCCCGCCATGAAAACCATGCTCTCGCGCTACGGAACCCTCAAAACCGTCGAACTGCCGTACACCGCCTTCCGCGGCAGCCGCAACCTCCAAAACCGAAGCATTCACACCTACGAATACCTGTTCGTGCTGCACAAAGAGTGAGCGGCCGGATGCGGACGCACGGCTGGCGAGGAATCCGGCGGTACGGAAAAGGCGGCAGTCGCCGTGAACGCGGGTAACGGAGCGTGCCGCACGACGAACCGCACGCACGCAAAGCGGAACACGCGACGGAATCGGCCGACGCACAAGGTGCTGCAGCACCCCGAACAGCCGGAATGCACGGCTGGCGAGGAATCCGGCAGCACGGAGGATGTGAGGGCAGCTGCCGCGAATGCAGGTAACGGAGCGTGCTGCACAACGAACCATACGCACGCAAAGCAGAACACGAGACGGAATCGGCCGACGCACAAAGCGCAACGGCACCCGAACAGCCGGAGCGCATGACCGGAGAGGAATCCAGCGGCACGGATGGGGAGATGACGAGAGCAGCTGCCGCGAATGCGGGCAACAGAGCGCGTCGTACGACGAACCGCACGCACGTAAAGCAGAACACATGACGGAAGTGTCCGGCGGACAGTGCGCAGCGACACATCCCAAACAGCTGGAACACACGGCTGGCGAGGTCTCCGGCGGCGCGGAGAGGGCAGGCAACGGAGCGCATCGCACGCAAAGCGGAACACGCAACGGAAGCGGACGGCGCACAAGGCCCAGCGGCACCCCGAACAGCCGGAACGCACGGCCGGCGAGGTCTCCGGCGGCACGGAGAGGACACGACGAGGGCAGGTGCCGTGAATGCGGGTACCAGAGCACGCCGCACGACAAACCGCACGCACGTAAAGCAGAACACACGACGGGAGCGGCTGGTGGGCAAGGCGCAGCGGCACCCCAAACAGCCGGAACACACGGCTGGCGAAGTCTCCGGCGGCACGGAGAGGAGCTGACGAGGGCAGCTGCCGCGAATGCGGACAACAGAGCGCGCCGCACGACAAACCGCACGCACGCAAAGCGGAACACACGACGGCAGCGACCGGCGCACAAAACGCAGTGGCACCCGAACAGCCGGGACGCACGGCTGGCGAGGAATCCGGCGGCACGGATGAGGACATGACGAGGGCAGGTGCCGCGGATGCAGGTAACAGAGACACGCCGCACGACGAACCGCACGCACGTAAAGCAGAACACACGACGGAAGCATCCGGTGCACAAGGTGCAGCAGCACCCCGAACAGCCGGAACGCATGACCGCGAGGTTTCCGGCGGCACAGCGGCGACGATGGCGACACCGCGAATGCGGACAACAGAGCGCATCGCACGACAAACCACACGCACGCAAAGCAGAACTCGCGACGGGAGCGGCTGGTGGGCAAGGCGCAACGGCACCCCGAACAGCTGGAACGCACGGCTGACGAGGTTTCCGGCAGCACGGAGGAGAAGTCGATGACGGCAGCTGCCGTGAATACGGACAGCGGAGCGTGCTGCACGACGAACCGTACGCAGCGCAGAACACGCGACGGGAGCGGCTGGTGGGCAAGGCGCAACGCCCCCCGAATAGCCGGAACGCACGTCCGGCGAGGAATCCGGCGGCACGAATGAGGACACGACGAAGGCAGGCGCCGCGAATGCGGGCAACGGAGCGCGTCGTACGACAAACCGTACGCAGCCGATGCAGTGTACACGACGGCAGCGTCCGACGGACAGGGCGCAGCGGCACCGGAACAGCCGGAGCGCATGACCGGTGAGTAATCCGGCGGCACAGCGTGGTGGCGACGCCCGCCGTTCGTGTGCCCGCCGCTAGCCGTTTCTTCCAGCGGAGGCTGCCAGCGATTCTGCCTCTTTCTTTGTCAGTTCCCGATAGGCGCCGGGAGCAAGCGCGAGGTCAAGCGGGAGCGCGCCGATTGCAATGCGCTTTAAGTACGCGACGGCGTTTTCTACTGCGCGGAACATGCGTTTGACTTGGTGGTAGCGGCCCTCGGTGATGGTGAGTACGCATTCGTCGGCCGCCTTCCAGACGATATCCGCGCTTTTGCAGTCCGCCTCTCCGTCATTGTCTTCGGCCGGAATGTGAATGCCTGCAAGAAAAGCGGCGGCGATGCGTTCTTGCCGCTCCTCCGATTCGCGCTGTTCGAGGCGGACAAAATAGGTTTTCGGGCAATTTGTTTTGGGAGAGATGATGCGATGCGTCAAAATACCGTCGGTTGTGAATAAGAGGAGGCCTTCGGTGTCCCGATCGAGCCGTCCGATGATGTGGAGTTTTTCTGAAAGGTAGGCCGATTTATATTCGGCATCGAGGCAGTCAAAGACGGTTCGGAAAAGCGGATCGCGCTTTGCGCTCACCACGCCGCTCATTTTATTCATCATAAGGTAAATATTTTTGTGCAGCTCTACTGGCTGCCCGTCAATGGCGACTTTATCGCAGTCCGCATCGACCGGCGTACCGCTGTCAGTAACGCGCAGGCCGTTGACCGTAATGGAAGCGGCGCGCACAAGGCGTTTAATGTCTCGCCGCGTTCCGAAGCCTTCATGAGAGAGCAGCTTGTCGAGCCGTTCCGCGCTCATCTGAAAAACCGTTTTCTGCCGCGCGATTCAATCGGAACATACGTTCGCTCCGTGCTGACGTTTTTGTACGCGGGACGGTAAATGCGGCCGCCGGCGACGATTTCCTCTATCCGGTGCGCCGACCAGCCGGCAATCCGCGAAATTGCGAAAATCGGCGTAAATAGTTCGCGGGGAATGCCGAGCATCGTGTAAATAAATCCTGAATAAAAGTCTACGTTCGGGCAGATTTTTTTACCCGAGGTGTGGATATTCATCAAAATCTCCGGGGCGGCGTCTTCTACGAGGCGGTACAAATTGTATTCGTCCTGCAGCCCCTTTTCTTCGGCAAGCAGTTTCGCCTTATCCCGCAGCAGCAGCGCGCGCGGATCGCTTATGGTGTAGACGGCGTGCCCCATGCCGTACACCAGCCCCGTGCGGTCAAAGGCCTGCCGTGCGGCAATTTTTTGAATGTAATTGCGGACATCCTTTTCATTGCCCCAATCTTTTACGTTCGCCTTGATTTCATCCATCATTTCGACGACGCGGATGTTCGCGCCGCCATGCCGCCGCCCTTTTAAAGAACCGACCGCAGCGGCAATGGCCGAATAGGTATCGGTATCGGCGGAAGAAATAACGTGAACGGTAAAGCTTGAATTATTTCCGCCGCCGTGTTCGGCATGGAGAATGAGCGACAAGTCGAGCGTATCCGCTTCAAGTTTCGTGTACTGCATATCAGGGCGGATGAGGTGCAAAAAGTTTTCCGCCGTAGAAAGCGCTGGCAGCGGATTGTGAATGAACATGCTTTTTTCATCGTAATAGCGGCGTTTGGCTTGGTAGCCGTATGCGGCCAGCGTAGAAAAGCGCGAGATAAGCTCAATGCACTGGCGCAAATTGTTCGCCGCCGCGCGGTTTTCAGGATCGGCGTCATAGGAATAGCTTGCAAGAACGCCGCGCTGCATCTTATTCATGATGTCATTTGACGGCGCTTTCATAATCATATCTTCGGTAAAGTTCGGCGGCAGGGCGCGGCAGTGGCCAAGAAATTCGGTGAATTCGTCAAGCTGGTTTTGCGTCGGCAGTTCGCCGAACAACAGGAGGTAGACGCACTGCTCAAAGCCGAATTGATTGGATTTTTCGGCGTCTTTTATCAGATCGGTAACATCGTAGCCGCGGTAAAGAAGCCGTCCCGGAATCGGAGTATTCTTGCCGTCTTCTCCAATGCGATAACCGACGACATCCCCGATCCGCGTTAAGCCGACCAGTACGCCCGTTCCGTTCGACTGACGCAGACCGCGCTTGACGTCATATTTTTCGTATAAATCAGGATTAATGGGATCGTTGTATTCGGCAAGCGCCGAAAGTTTTTTAATAAATCTACTTGCAAAATCTTTTTTCACCATAATTCCGCTCCCGTGCGGCTTTGCAGGAGGGGAACCTGCGGCAGCCGCGCTCCGCATAAACTGCATAATTATTCATTATCATAAATTTTGTTTCCCACTATACAAACTTGTTTTCCTATTAGCAAGAGAAATTTTAGACTTTTTTCCCTGCCGGAAAAAATAAAATACGCTTTAGCCGGAAGAAAAAGCGGATAAAACGCTCGATAAACGCAGCGTAACCCCGTCCGAATTGCATAAAATGAGGCAAAAGCGCGGTAAAACCGCAGCGGCGCATTGAAGATGCTCGATGATGCTGCTCCTTTCGGCAGGCGCGTCATTTGCGTTCAGCGGCTTATGCGCATTCAACCATCCGTCCCGAATCGACTGAAATTGCATAATTATGCAATAAAACTGCAAATTTTCTGCATAAATTATTGACGTGCGCATTTACTCCATTTATACTGCGCCGCATAAGAGAATGCGGCTGCTTCCGCGCGGGCTTTCGGTTCACGCTGCGGCTACGCCAGTCGGGACAAACAAGACGGCCGCTTGAGAGATTTTACAGGATGCACGTATGAACAAATGTATTATGATGCCGTTGCTTGCCGTATCTGCACTGCTTGCCTTCGGATGCGCAAAAAAGGCGGAGCGCGGCGAGTTCACGCTTGAAAAGGGAACGCTCAAAATCGGGATTGAAATCGGCTACCCGCCGTTTGAATATTACGCTGCCGACGGCAAAACGCCGGAAGGTTTTGATGTCGAACTCGGAAAGGAATTGGCCGGGCGGCTCGGATTGCAGGCGCGTTTTATCGATACGGCGTGGGACGGCATTTTTGCAGGACTTGATACCGACCGGTACGACATCATTTTGTCGGCAGTGGCAATGGTTCCATCGCGCACGGCGCACTATGATTTTTCCGCACCGTATATTGGAAACGGACAGGCAATCGTGCTCCGTGCGGATTCTTCGCTTGAGATTTTCGGGCCTGCCGACTTGAGCGGAAAAAAGGTCGGCTATCAGGCGGATTCGACGTCGGATTTTTTTATGGAAAAGCAAACGGCCGCCGGAGTTGCTGCGCTCAAATCCGAATACGACAAGGTGATGAACGCCTATGACGATTTACGGCTCGGCAGGATTGATGCGGCGGTCAGCGATTACCTTGTCGCAACGGCATACGTCGGCAAACCCGATTCGCAATTCAAAACGGTCTGGATCGATGAGCCGGATGAGTACTTCGGCGTCTGCCTTAAAAAAGGTAACGAGGCGCTTTTGAAAAAAATCGATGGGGCGCTTTCGGAAATGAAGGCCGACGGTACGCTCAAAGATTTATATATCAGCGTGTTCGGAAATGACCTTTCCGACAGCATAAAATAACGCATTTTAAGATAACCTGTTCGATAGCGAATCGCTCAAACAGGTCTATTATTATGGAGGAAATTGTATGAAAAAGCCTGCGGTATTATTTATGACGGCGGCGTTGCTGGCAATGGGGGCGGTAAGCTGCTCAAAGAAGGCGGCGGAATTGAAAGCGGCCGACGGGCAGGGAGAAGTCGCTCTGGCAAAGGGAACGTATAAAATCGGCGTGAGCGTTGATTTTCCCCCGTTTGAATATTATGCCGAAGACGGCAAAACGCCGCTCGGATTCGACATTGAGCTTGGCAAAGAGATTGCAAAGCGGCTCGATTTGGAAGTGCAGATTATCGACACGGACTGGGACGGTTTGCTTGCGGGTATCGATGCGGGACGCTATGACGTTATCATGTCCGGCATGACGATTACGCCGGAACGGGAAGCAAATTATGCGTTTTCGATGCCATACATCGGCAACGGTCAGGCTATTTTGCTCGGCAAGGATTCCGAACTCCCGATTGCGGCTCCGGAGGATTTGAAGGGGCATAAAGTCGGCTACCAAACGCAGTCAACGAGCCACATCTTCATGCAAAAACTTGAAAACGAGCAGGGCGTTACGCATATCCATGCCGAATATGACAAAGCGTTCAACGCATTTAATGATTTGAAATTCGGAAGAGTTGATGCCGTTGTCTGCGATTATTTGGTTGCGGCGGACTACCTGAGCAAGACTGACACCGCTTACAAGTTGGTGTGGACGGGTTCTTCCGATGAATATATGGGCATCTGCATGAGCAAGGCGAACACGGAGCTGCTGGAAAAAGTAAACGCTGCGCTCGATGCCATGAAGCAGGACGGAACGCTGAGCAAGCTCTACATCGACGCATTCGGCATCGACCTTTTGGATTCAATTAAAGACAAGTAACGCGGAGAGTTTGATGATTGCAACATTGTCTAAGATGGCGGGGTGGGCGCCGCAGCTTTTGGCCGGCGCGCGGATTACGGTGTTGCTGACGCTCTGCTCCGTTACGGCGGGGCTTGTCATCAGCGTGTTTCTTGCGTTCGGAACGCTGTCGAAGCGCGCTTTTGTTCGCGGCCTCTGCAATGCGTACGTTTTCTTTTTCCGCGGAACGCCGCTTTTGATGCAGCTCTACTTTGTTTACTACGGGCTGCCGGAAATCAACCGTGCGCTGACGATTAACAACCAGTTTTTGGCGGCGTTTATTGCGTTCGCCATGAATAGCGGCGCCTATTGCTCAGAAATTATCCGCGCGGCAATTCAGTCGATTGACAAGGGGCAGTTTGAAGCAGGCAAGGCGCTCGGCATGAGCTATTTTCAGACAATGCGGCTTATTATTCTGCCGCAATCGGTGCGCCGCCTCATTCCTCCGGTCGGCAATGAGCTTATCATGATGCTCAAGGATGCCTCGCTTGTGTCGCTCATCGCGCTTGCCGACATTACGAAAGTAACTCGGAACATTCAAGCATCGACGGCTTCATCGCTCGTCTACATTCCTGCGATGATTCTCTACCTTATTATTACGGCGATTTTTACGCTCGTTTTCCACCTGATGGAAAAACGCCATTCCGTATACGAGTGAGCCCTGCGGCATTGCGTTTGGGACTCCGCTAGCTTTGTGAGGAACTTATGTGCATGATTAAAACGGAAAACGTATCCGCAGCGTTCGGAAAATTGGAAGTGCTGAAGAATGTTTCGCTTTCGGTGGAAGCGCAGGAAGTCGTCTGCATCATCGGCCCAAGCGGAGCGGGAAAATCGACCTTTCTCCGCGCAATCAATCATTTGGAACCGATCACCGACGGCCGGATTTTTATCGAAAACCGCCTTCTGACGCATTATGAAAAGGGCGTGAACAAACTGCACCTTCATCCGGATGAACAGCGGAATATTTTGCTGAGCGTCGGCATGGTCTTCCAGCGCTTTAATCTCTTTCCGCACAAAACGGCGCTTGAAAACGTGATGATTGCGCCGCTGCACGTGCTGCATACAAGCGAAGCCGATGCGCGCAGCAGGGGCATCGAGCTCCTTGAGCGGGTCGGCCTAGCGGACAAGATGAACGCCTATCCGAATAAACTGTCCGGCGGGCAGCAACAGCGGGTCGCCATTGCGCGCGCCCTTGCCATGAACCCGCGCATCATGCTCTTTGACGAGCCGACAAGCGCACTGGATCCCGAATTAGTCGGAGAAGTCCTCAGCGTCATGAAGCAGCTTGCCGTCTCCGGCATGACGATGGTCGTCGTAACGCACGAAATGGGCTTTGCCCGCGAAGTCGCTAAGCGCGTCGTCTTCATGGAAAAAGGCGTCATATTGGAAGAAGGCGTTCCCGAACGCATCTTCCAAAAACCGGAAACCGGACGCCTCCAGCAATTCCTCCGCACCGTTATATCGATGTTGTAAACCCTGCGCGAAAGAAAGCGCACCGCCCCCGTCAACCGCAAGGCGCAGCGGACGGACAACCAAGCTCAATCCGCCGCGGTACCATTTTTCCGTCGGCCGCCTCGCGACCAATCCAGCGCGTTTTGCCGTAGACAAAAGGCGACGCGGACAGCCAACCAAGCTGAATCTGTCGCGGCACCGTTTCCCCGTCCGCCTACCTACGAGTAATCCAGCGCGTTTTATCGCAGATAAAACTCAAAGCGGACAGCAGACAAAACTAAAGCTGCCACGACAGAGTTTTCCCGTCCGCCGCACCCACGATTAATCCAGCGAGTTTTGTCATAGACAAAACTCGAAGCGGACGGACGACCACGCGAAATCTGCCGCGGCATCGTTTCCCCGTCCGCCGAGTCACGACTAATCTAGCACGTTTTGTCACAGCCAAAACGCAGAGCGGCCGACCGACCAAGCTAAAACTGCCGCGGCACCATTTTTCCGTCCGCCGTTCTCGCGACCAATCCAGCGAGTTTTATCGCAGATAAAACTCGAAGCGGACAGTCGACCAAGCTAAATCTGATCGACAGAGTTTCACTGTCCGCCACTATCCTTGCAATCCGCTCCCCCTTCGGAGTACACTGCGCCCATTCAAAGGATATGGCTTGGAGGCCGGTTGTATGCAGACTGAAATGAAGAGTGTTTCCGCGCAGGGGTTGTGGCTGAAATTGGTTGTGATTTTTATGCTGCTGCTTGTCATGCTCATTCCCCTGCAGTTTATCAAACACGTGGTGGAAACGCGCACGGATTACCGGTTGCAGGCGGAGACTTCGATTATGGCGCCGGTCGGCGGGCAGCCAGTGCTTGAGGGGCTTGCGATTGCGGTGCCGTATAACAAAAAGGAAGGCGACAATGCCTCCATTACGCAGTATTACATCGTAGAAATTCCTGAAAAATATACGCTTTCGGCAAAAATCGATCCGTATTTTCTGTCGCGCGGCATCTTCAACGTACCGGTATTCAGCGGGACGTTCAGCCTTTCGGCGACCTTTCCGGCATTCCGCACCGATCACTTAAACATTCCGCAAAACGATATTTTGTACCAAGATGCGCTGCTCATACTCGGCGTCGGCAACAGGAAGACGCTGACGGCCTATCCGTCGCTGACGGCGAACGGCGCCGCGCTTACCGAAGCGCAGGTGATCACGAAAGCGGCGTCGCCGTTTAGCGAATCGGTGTATTACACGCTGCCGGCCGGCTTGTTGCAGGCGGGCTTTTCAATCGACGGCTCCATTGCAATTCAGGGCGGACAAAGCGTGCGCCTCATTCCGATGGCGGGAGAAAGTTCCTGCTTCATCGAATCCGCATGGGCGGCGCCTAAATTTTCCGGCGGCTGGCTTCCGACTGAGCGGACGGTCGGCAAGGACGGTTTTAAAGCGGCGTGGAATGTTTCGGGCTTGAGCACGGGCTTTCTTCCGATGTGGAAAACCGAAGATGTCGATCTGCGGATGTCCCGGCAGGAAGAAATTGCCGTTGACTTTATCGAGCCGATCAACAATTACGCAAAAGTAAAGCGGTGCATCACCTATGCGCTGCTGTTCCTCGCCTGCCCGTTTTTGGCAATTTTTTTGTGCGAGCTGTGGAGCGGGGTGCAGATTCATCCGGTGCAGTATTTTTTTATCGCTTTGGAAGATGCGCTCTTTTACCTGCTGCTCCTGTCCGTTTCGGAGCACCTGTCATTCAACGGGAGCTACCTGCTTTCGGCCCTGTGCGTTTCGCTCATCGTGCTCTTTTACGCGGCGGCGATTTTTAAGAAGCTTGCATGGGGGCTGACGCTCTTTGCGGTGCAGGGAATTGCGTATCTGCTCCTGTTCGGCATATTGCAATCGGAAGACTACGCCTTGCTCATCGGGAGCATCGGTATTTTCTGTATTCCTGCGTTCATCATGTTCTTAACGCGGAAGGTCGACTGGTATGGAAGGATGCACGGAACGGAGCGCTTGTCGAGGAAGCCTGCGGCTGCAACGGAGCACGCGGCGAGCGAATCGCTCGATTGATATCCGGATATGTGCGCTTATCCGCGTCGCAGCGACCGGCCGGATACGGGCGAAGACGAATAAACCCGCACGAGCGGCCTTATTGCAAGGCGCATGAGGAGGAGCGATGCTCTACATTTTTGATATGGGCGGCGTGGTTACGACGACTGCCGCAGTTGAAGGCAAGATCGCGGCGCTTTTAGGGATTTCCGAAGCGGACTTTATGCGCTTTTGCGGCTGTGCAGGCGGCAATGCCGGTTACGGCCCGCCGGAAAAGCCGGTCGACTCCCATCCCGACGGCATGGACCTATTGAGCATGTACAGCGACGGCCTCGTGTCGGCAAAAGAGTTTTGGCGGATTTTTTCGGCGCGTTCGGGAATCGCCGTCAAAACCGACTGGTGGCACTGCCTTTTCCATCCGGTCAGAAACGAAGCGGTCTGCAACCTGATACGGGAGCTGCGTGCGCGCGGAAACCGCGTTGTGTGCGGCACCAACACCATCGAAAGCCACTATCTCAATCATCTTGAGCGGGGCGATTACGCGGTTTTCGATCAAACATACGCATCGTGTGTTCTGGGCGTTTCAAAACCGGTTCCCGAATTTTGGAACATTATTCTTACGGCGGAAGAGGTTGCCCCGCGCGATGCGTTTTTTGTCGATGACAAGCAGGCGAACTGCGATGCGGCGGCTGCGCTGGGGATGCGGACGTTCCGCTTCTGTCCGCCGTCCGACGGGAACGCTTCCGACACGGTGAATGCGCTGCGGCGCGCGGTGGGGCTGGAGGCATCGTGTTAGGGACGGTGCGCCCGCACGAGCTTCCGCCGGTACGCGTATGCGGAAGGATGCGCTACGGGCGGATTGCGTTTGGATTCAAAACGCTGCCGTACAGCGCGGCCTGCGTTCGGTTTTTCCGCGTTAAATCTGCAAAATGAGTAAGAAAAACGAAAGCCGGTGCGAAAAGCTGACCGGTGAGTCCGGCTTCGACACATACTATTCCCGACTGTTCGGCGCACGGTGGCCGGCTTTGAAAACGGCGTTGGCCGCCCCGCCGGTTTACGCGGAACTGAACTGCGGCGGAGAGCCGTATTTCCTTGATCCGGCAAGCGTTCTGGCGGCCTCCTTGCTGCCGTTACGCGGCGCGGAGCGTATTCTGGATTTGTGCGCCGCGCCGGGCGGAAAGACGCTCGTGCTTGCCGCACTGATGGACGCGGGGGCAACCCTACACAGTAATGAACGCTCCTCCGCGCGGAAAAACCGCCTCGCCGCAGTCTGCGCGTCCTGTCTCTCCGCCGCATTACGGCAGCGGGTGCGCATCACGTGCAGCGACGGCGCAACGCGGTGCCGCACCCAAAGCGAATGCTACGACCGCATTCTCCTCGATGCTCCGTGTTCAAGCGAACGCCACGTGCTCCGCGACCCTGCCGCCCTTCGCAAATGGACGCCCGCCCGCATTAAAACGCTTGCCGTCGAACAGTGGGCGCTCCTGTCAAGCGCATACCGCCTCCTTGCGCCCGGCGGCTTCCTCCTCTATTCGACCTGCGCGCTCAGTCCGCAGGAAAATGACGGCATCATCGACCGGCTCCTAAAAAAGTTCCCCGATGCGCTCATCGTTCCCGCCCGTCCGTGCGCTCCCGATGCGCTCGCCTCCGTCTGCCGCACTCCCTTTCTTCCCGACGCAGAGCAAACCGGGCGCGGCTTCCATATTCTTCCCGACGTCCAAAACGGAGCCGGTCCCATTTGGTTTTCGCTCGTTCAAAAACCTGCCGCCCGCTAACCGCTCCCTCTTCCAGATCCGCAAGGGATTCCGCTTGCGCCTCTTTTCTTGGAGCGTCCCTCTTTCGCGGCGTCGGCGCTTCGGCTATACTCGGCGCATGAAAAAAGAATTATCGTCTGCAGAAAACGTCATTATGAACGTCTGCAAAGTAAAAAAGCACGAACGGGTGCTGATTATCGCAAATCCCGCCTTAAACGGGATTGCGCAGGATTTGTATGCGGCGGCGGAAGAAGTCGGCGCTCATGCGGTGTTGATATACCAGCGCGAAAAATCTTCGCTCGACAATGCGGAGCCGGAGGTGCTGGCGGCGATTGCATCGTGCCCTGACGTGTGTATTTCCGTCTCATCGCTTCGGCTGGGGAAAGATCCGGCCGGCATGGCGAAGCCGTATGAAAGCGACGGCGGCGCGCAGTTCGATCATATTTTCGATTATTTGCTGGATGGAAAGAAGGCGATGCGAGCTGTTTGGATGCCGGGCATTACGCAGGACATGTTCAACCGCACGGCAAATATCGACTATGCCGCGCTCAAAGAGCAGTGCCGCGCGCTCGGAGCCGCGTTCGGCGGGGCGGTTAAAGTGCACGTGTCGGCGCCCGGCGGCACGGACATTACCGTTCCGGTTGCCGGACGGGCTGTTTTATACGACAACGGGGATTTTTCCGCGGCGGGCAGCGGCGGCAATATTCCGGCGGGGGAGGTTTTCATCAGTCCGGTCGTCGGCAGCGGGAACCGGCAAAATCTCATCAACACGATCGAATCGTTTAAGAACACGCTGTTCGGCGGAAGCGCCATCGCGCAGGCTGAACCGGAAACCGCTACGCAAGAGGCGGAAAGCGGTGCGGAGGGAATTATCGTTTTCGACGGTTCCATGACGTTCGGCGACGGCGATGCGCTGCTTGAAACGCCGATTACCTGTACGGTAAAGGCCGGATTTGTGAGCGCAATCACTGGCGGTGCGGAGGCGAAACGCCTTTTGAAGACGATCACGGATGCGGAAAATCGTTCGCTTGCGCTTGAAGCGGAAGGCTTACTGTTGCGCGGGCAGGGAAAGACGTACCGGAGAAATGCGCGGAACATCGGCGAGCTCGGCATCGGATTAAATCCAGCCGCAACGATTTCAGGTTCGATGCTTGAAGATGAAAAGGCCTTCGGCACCTGCCATTTTGCAATCGGCGAAAATTACGATAACGATGCGCCGAGCCTTATCCATCTTGACGGCGTTGTCAGAAATCCCACCATCGCCGTCTTTTATGCGGACGGCGCATCCCGCATCGTCATGGAAAACGGGACGCTTGCAAAGCTGTGACGCGCCGCCTGAGCCCGTTCAGTGAATGAGATAAAACTGCATCAGCAAGCTGACGGCCGTGATGCCGATCCAACAGCAGGCGCCCAAAACGAGCGGTTTTCCGCCGGTTTTAATGAGGGTTACAATGTTGCTGTTGAGGCCGACGGCCGCCATTGCAGCCACGATAAAGAATTTGCTTAACGTCTTAAGCGGGGCAAAAATTGCAATATCCGCTCCGAATTTAAGCGCAACGGTCGTGATAAGGGATGCTGCAACAAAATACAGAATAAAAAACGGAAAAATCTTCTTCATGTCCACTTGTGCGCCCGCGCCGCCGCGCTTTTTTGCTCTACGGGTACGGATGAGGGCGAGGACGAAGGTAATCGGGATGATGGCCAGCGTGCGCGTCAGTTTGACCGTAACCGCTTTGTCCACCGTCGCCGTGCCCAAGTTCCACATGGTGTCCCATGTTGATGCGGCGGCGGTAACGGACGACGTGTCATTCACCGCGGTGCCTGCGAAGATGCCGAACGCCTCTCCGCTTGCGGTATCGAATCCGACGAGCTTTCCGAAAATCGGGAAAACGATTGCGGCAAGCACATTAAAAAAGAAGATAACGGAAATTGCCTGCGCCACTTCCTCGCTCTTTGCATCGATGACGGGAGCGGTTGCCGCAACTGCCGAGCCGCCGCAGATGGACGAGCCTACGCCGACTAAAATCGAAATGTTCGGCTGAATCCGCATGAGCCGCTGCAGGAGAAATGCGAGCAGCAAGGACGTTGCAATCGTACACACGATGATGGGCAGCGATTGCCGGCCGGTCTGCAAAATAACCGTGTAGTTCATGCCGAATCCTAAAAGCACGACCGCCCACTGCAATACCTTCTTCGACACGAATTTGATGCCTGCGTCGGCGGCGCCTTTCGTTTTCCAGAGCAGCGTTATAACCATTCCGGAGACGATGGCAATCACCGGCGCGCCGATCAGCGGTACAAGTTTGCCGAAAAACCACGCAGGCACCGCAATTCCAAAGCAGATGAGAATGCCGAGTCCATTTTTTTTGATAAAGTCCATATTTTACTCCCTGAGATACGTTTGTAGACGTTGCGGTTTATTGCAGAAAAGTCCAATAGCAGCGCACATTTTGTATCAATGGAGCGGATTATACTGCATGAAAAACCGGAAGACAAGATTTTCCGTGTCGGCTAACCGGACGGATGGAGAGGCCGGCATTCACTGCGGCCGGTTTCCGCTCAGCCGACCTATGCAGATGGTCGGCCGTACTATGATGCGGGCATTTTGCAAAGACAGCTTTGCCAGCGGAGAGGGATGCTACCGGTCGATCTTTTCGTGAGGACGGTTTACTTCGCCCCCTGCGCCGAGCCAAAGGCTCGGCAAGCCGCCCGCAATAGCCGTATAAAATCAAGCTCCCCCGATAACAGCATCGGGGGAGTTTGATTCAAAAAGATAAATACGGTTTACGCCGTTATTTCGCTACGATTTTAGTATATACCTGATCATCCTTTTGGATGACGATAATTTTATACTTACTTCCGCTTGAAAGTCCTTCCGTAGTAATTTTATCAAGTCCGCGCACTTCTTTAAGCTTCGTCTGATTGCCGTTGAGCGCAACGGCTTCCCGCGCATACGCCGGATCCCACACGCCCCTTTTGATAAGTACCTTCCACTCGATCGTAGAATCATTTGCGGTAAATTCATATTCATAAATCCCTTGGTCGACATCCGCATTTGTCCACTTCACCGCATTTTCGTCCCATGGTTTTGGGGTTTGCATACTGCCGGCAATGCCGCCGGCAGATAATCCCCGCTCCGTTTCTATTGCGTCGTGCAAGTTGATGCATCCGGTAAGAATTTGCAACGCTGCGCCTATAAATAACAATGAAAGCAATTTTTTCATGTATGTCTCCTCACAAGTTCTCGCTATTAAATTGTAATCCGCTACCAATCAGCGGTAAACCGTCCGGCCGAGCGGCCGCTTCCCACAGCCGACTAGAAATCCCAGCGGATTCCAAGCCGGAATGCAGCTTGTCCGTCGTACCAATCGACCGGATCAACGTTCGCCGAACCTTCTTTCGGATCAATTTCACTTTGCCAGCTGCCGTTCAGATTCGCTCCGTTCAGATTCAGACCTTCCTGTCCGCTGCCGAAGTGCTTGTACGGATCCATATTGAATACAAACTGCGTATAGACGATCGGTTTTTTGAACGTCGCAAGCTTTTTGGAAACGCCCACGCCGAAACCAAACGGATTGTTCACCGATTCATTTCCCTTAAACTTTTTCTGCGCTTTTTTTGTATCCTTTATCGTTTTTAGGCCGACGGATGCGCTGACCGTCAAATCGCCCGGTAACCCGATCGTTCCGGCAACCGTATTGAACAGCCGATTGCTGTTTGCATTGTCAAGGCCGTAGTACACATTAACCGCGTCGATGACGCTCGTAACTTCTTTTATGCCGAATATCAATCCGAAATTCTTGAAATGGAACGGGGAATCCGACGCACTGTATTTATTCTTCTCGGCCGCATCCTTTCCGGCTTCATACGTGTAAGCCTTAAAGCGCATGTTTGCATAGCCGCTGAGCGTTATATCTTTGCTGAACGCATATTCGACGGCTGGGTTTATCGAGCCTTCCGTGCCGCCCATAATCCCGAACAGCGGTATTTTCCCGAACCGATCCGTGTACCAGCCCTGCATACCTTCAGGGCCGTCGCGCTTCTCCCAGCCGTTGTTCATATAGCGCTGCGCAAAGACGCTGGATTCCTTCATCCGCTGGAGCGGCATCTCCATATTCATACCGAGACTAATTTTGAGCGGCTCTATCGGTTTTACGAATCCTTTGAGCGCAACGCGCTGGCTGTTGAGTTTTCCGAGTTGGGCGGACAGGTCGAATGTGCCGCCGTCATGATTTTGGCGAACATACAGCATGGAAGCCTGCGCGCCGCGCAGCCGGTATTCAAGATTCACGCCGAACAGCTCCGACTCGTAACCGGCTTGCACGTTTGTCGCAATATTCTTGGAATTAAATCCGCCCGTCCGGTAGAACACGTCCGTCGAGTAGCCGAAATAATCGGTCGTGTTGGTTTCGCTTCTTTTTGCAATTTTCTTAGAGCTCATCTGATGCGTCGCAAGCAGCAGCTGCCCCGCAAATTTGAGTTTGCCGTCGCCGAGCGCAATCGCATCTTTCGCGCCGATGATGAAGTCGTGCTCAACGGCATCCAAGAACAGATATTTGCCGTCATACATACCGTTCGATTGGAAATCAATAACCAAATCGTTGTATTTGATGCCGACCCAGCCCCAATAACCGAATTTCGTACCCTTGCGGTCGGCCGTTTTGTTCGGCGCAAAGCCGATATCGAGCGTTATGTCTCCGATTTTCGATATTCTTTCCCCCAAGGAGAACTGGCTAAAACCGCCGACGTGCTGAAAGCCCGCATCCCAGCCGTCATCCACCGTTTTCCAGATAATAGTTTTACGCGCATCCGGTTTTGCATAATTGAATCCGGTAACATAATTGACATACGGCGTGTTGAAGCCGAATTTCAGATGGCCTAAGAACGGGTTTGAGCCCGGCCCCGCGTTGCCAGAAGTATTATCGTTCGCCTGCGCGAAGTACATAACCGGATCGACGAATACGCTGTTGATGAAATTCAAAAAACCGTCTTGAGGCTTGACGAGCCATCTGTTCGACGGAGATTTCCGCGCAAGGTAAATCAAGTTGTTCGCGCCGCTTCTGTCGCCGCCGTAGCTGTCCATTTCTTTTTCGGCCAGCGCGACTTCGATGAAGAACGGGCTATTGGGAATGAACGTTCCGGCAAAATGGTTGTAAGATTTTACGCCGACCGTCGCATTATCGAAGTCGAAACCCTTTTTTCTCGGATTCTTGTGCGATTGCAGATCGAATTTCGACTGCACGCCGAGCATCGTCCACGTGGAAAATGTAATCTTCGCCTTTTTTTCGGGAGCTTTGCCTGCGCCCGCATCGGCAGCATCCTCTTGTATAAGGTCGGAAACCGCCACTAAACCGTTTTTGCCGCCGAATCCGTCGTCGACCAGATCGGGCGCCCGCAAATCGGTTGTCCATGAACCGTCCGAAATAAACTTGTATTTCAGTTCATCCGTAAGATTAAATTCACCGACATACTCCCACCCCTTTTCTTCAATCTTCGTCATCGGCACAGCGCCGTCTTGCCAATTGGTAAACGAACCGGCAAGCAAGACTTCCTGGGCGCGCGGATTGGCATAAAAAAATCGAACCTCCGCCTTCCCGTTGTCCAGCTTTTTTACTGTAACTTCTGCGGATAGCGCCGCAGCAAGCAACAGGAAAAATGAGATGAAAGAAATATTTTTTTTCATCTTACCCCCCATAGGAAAATAAATTTGTAAAACCATATTGCAGTCAGCTGCCGCAACAGTAGCACTATATAATCCGTTATAAATCCCTGCATTGTCAAGCAATAAATATCGGCGGACAAGTATCGGAGCGCAAGTGCTCGTTTTCCTCCGGCTTTCGCGCTTCTTATGCAAGAGAGCCTACAGTTTTGCCGTCTGCCGCAACACCCTGCGCCTGCTGTCTCTTCGTTTCAACTGTCGCTCCTCTTCCGGTCGCCAGCATAAGAGAATGATAAATTTCTTCCATATACAAATGGAAGATTTCCTATCGATATGTTTCCGCACGATCGGCAAGAGCTTCATCGAATGGAAAAACGTCCCGCCATAGCAAAGACAAGCGGGCCCCCTGCTCGCCAAACGGACTAGCCTCTCCGCGTCACGGGTGGACGAATCTTCCAGCTGCTGCCCGCGCACACAGCCGCCTCGCATCTGCATCGAATGTTGCACTTCTTTCCACTACGCCCCGCCACAGCAAGGACACGCTGCTCTCTACTGCCGAGTCGATTCTACGCGCAGTGTTTAGGAATAACTCCGTCGACACACCACGCGGCACCCTCCGTTCGCTAACCGACATTGCCTCTCCCCGCGTCACGGGCGGACGAATCTTCCAGCTGCTGCCCGCGCACACAGCCGCAGCAATGACGCGCTGCACTCTCCTGCATCGGTTCTCTGCACCGGAGTTTGAGAATAACTCTTCTAAGAACCTGTTTAATGTCTAAAAAATAAGCTATAATTAAAAGTATGAGAAAACAGTAGCCCAGCGACATAACGCGCGAACAATTTGAGCAAATCTGCCCGTTATTAGAAAGCGAACGAAAAAAGACCGCGCCGAGAAAAGTAAATTTATATGAAGTATTTTGTGCCGTACTGTACCTGCTCAAAAGCGGCTGTCAGCGGCGTATGCTGCCTGAAGTTTTTCCCAAATGGAATACTGTCTACTATTATTTTAGCATATGGAATAAAGCACAAGACGGAAACGAGAGCCGTTTGCATCAGTGTTTAAAAAATTAATTGTCGAGGCCCGTACAAAACAGGGGGCATCCTGTAAGACGAGCTTCCTTATAGTCGATGCGCAGAGCGTTAAAATACCGACAGTGCCGAAGGGATACGATGCGGGCAAGAAAATATCGAGGATAAAGCGGCATATAGCCGTCGATACACATGGTTTTCCGCATGCGTTTGCCATAACAGCAGCCAATGTTCCCGACATAAAGGGCGCCTTGCTCGCTTTTGAGCAAAATAAAGATGAGTTGACAGAAGTGAAAAGCATTTTATGTGATGGCGGTTATAGCGGAAAGCCGTTTGCCGATGATGTCGAGGCAGTTTTGGGCGAAGACGAGACGGTACAAGTACTCAAGCGCAATGAATTACATACATTTGAAGTAATTCCCAAACGGTGGGTGGTGGAACGAAGCTTTGCATGGCTTGAAAAGCAGTGCAGGCTTTGGAAAAACTGCGAGAGAAAGTATAATACTGCACTCCAATTTATGACACTGACTTTTATATCGCTGCTACTTAGAAGAGTTAAAACAGCTTCTTAAGTCCCATAGGCGGAAAATACAATGAGCATCGTTTTTGTTCTATTTCGTCTCGGCACTACAAGGAATATGCCCTTGTCTACCTCATCGCACCGTCGGCAGAACCGGAGTATAAGCCGTTTACCGACAACAAGATGGCGTTAAAAATCATCACCGCATATGGCGGTTGGGTAAAAGGCGGCGGTAAAACAGGTAAAGCACATTTCTTTGTAACAGGTTTTGACATCGGCTGTGGCGACGAAGATGAAATAAAAATTGAAAGCATTTGGTTTCCTGCAAAATACGTTTTTGGAAACTTCACCTTTGCCGATGACTACTCCCCCGTCGGCGTAAAAGTTGAAGATGACAACGAGGAAGTGTAACCGCCTTTCATCAATGACAAACGAAACGAACGGGTTATCAAAATGGGGATACCGGTAATGATATTCGGAGAGAGCGGAAGCGGCAAAAGCATAAGCCTCCACAATTTTAAGGCAGGCGAAGTGTCGGTTATCAATGTTTCAAAAAAGCCGCTGCCGCTCACCGCATCCGGCGGAATCGTAAACATTCCGCCTCCGTCGCAGACTGCAAGATAGCGAAGGAACCGGGCTGCCCATATTTTCAGGCAGTACCTATTGAGCAGGGCATAAAGGATTTAGGAGGAAAAATGGAATTCGACACGAGTAGAGTATACGCCGCGCTCAATGCGGACGAACTGAAAATCGGGAGTAAAGTATTGCTTTCGGACAATTTAACAGACTTAGAGATACAGGTAGAAGAAAATGCAACGCCGACGGTGTTAATTCTCATAGGCGGAAAATACAATGAGCATCGTTTTTGTTCTATTTCGTCTCGGCACTACAAGGAATATGCCCTTGCCTACCTCGTATCTCCGCCCGCAGAACCGGAGTACAAGCCATTTCTCGACACCGAAAGCGCATTCAAGACGATTGCCGCGCACGGCGGTTGGCTCAAAGGAGACGACACATAC
>CAUTZW010000037.1:0-26230 GCA_963543045.1 uncultured Treponema sp. | reverse complement strand
TGCGGGCGACGAGGTAAACGATGATGAGCGCGACAATCAAAATGACTGCGCCGATCGCGAAAAGCGACGAACGGAGCGTGTTGACCGTTCCCAGAAATTCGTTGATGGGAGCCGTAACGATGATAATTCTTCCGGTTGCGGCAATTTTACTGTACGACGCAATATATGAGTGTCCGCCGTATTCATAAAAACCGACGGCGCTTTGGTCGGCCTGCAAAATGGATTGGATAAAGTTCCCGTAGGATTTGTACTGCGCATCCCGCTTGCCCTGTTCCGCTCCGTTGAATTTGTCTCGTACCCAATTAAAATTCTTGTGCGCTACGATTACGCCGCGCGAATCGGTGATGTGACAATAGCCAGTTTCTCCAACCACGATGTCTTTAATTTGTTCTGAAAGCCATTCGGCTGCAACGCCTGCCGCAATGGTTCCGATAATCGTCTTACTCGCACTGTAAATCGGTACGGCGAATGTCAAAATCAGCGTTCCGTCGGTTAAAGAAGTCTGCGGTTCGCTCATAAAGTTTTTTCCGGAAACGGCAGCGCGGTACCATTCTGCATTCTGAACGGCAATTTTCTCTCCCGTTTTGGTGTACATGAAGCCTGCTGCGTCCGTGAGCACGGCCTCATGCAGCGTGCGGTTGAAGTTGACTTCGCTCTGTAGTCGTGCAATTTTATCGGACAAGTCCACTGTTTCGTCAGTGAATACCGGCATTCTTGCAATCCCCTGCATAAACTGAAAGAGCGCATTTACCCTTCCGACAATGATTTGCGCCGTATCATCCGCCTTTTCGATAAGATGCGCTTCGACTTTTTCAGTTACGGCTTTACGCGCGATGTTCGTTGCAAGCACGCCCAAGAGCGTTGTCGCCGCCAATACCAGTAAGCCGAAGATAAAAAGCAATTTATTTTTGATGGAAAAATGTTTCATGGTAGATGCCATTGATGGTCTCCTTATTCGTTTGATTTGTGTGCCGTCCGGCAGCATATTTTTGAGTGCGTAAGGAGAAGCGGCGGGCCGCGGATGGTTTTGCAGGTGGGAAGCGCTGCCAAGAGCGGAAAGGAAAAGCTATGTATTGGTAAAAGAGATCGAACAGCGGCTGTGCGCTGCCGAATGTATGCTACAAATTGAAAGGATGCGGGTTCGGCGCTATTAAAAAGCGAAAAGTTCGGGGGGGGGGTAATATAAAGCAAGTCGGTCATCTGTGTCAAGCGCTCCGTTTCGTTCAAATAATTTCTGTTTGTATCCGCCTCAAACGTTCATCGTATGCAGGGCAGCTGCAACGTTTTTCATTATATTTTGGAATCGGGATTTCTGCAATGAAAATTGTATCCGGCGGGGGCGGCGGACGGGAGTACTTTACCATACAGATTTAACTTAATCGCCCGTCCGCTTCCGGTTTTACTCACGTCAAACCGGCGAGCTCGTTGGAGTAGCGGTCGGACGGGAAAACAGGCGCGCGGAAGGTGGAAGGGAGTGCGGGATGATTGCTATAACCCGCGCCCGTTTGTTTTCGGCGATGACGGCAGCGCGGACAGTCACGCCCTTTCAGTCTCCGTGTGCCAATTTTCCTGCACGCCCCGCCAGCTTGCAAGTTTGCCGTCCTCCTGTTTTCCCCCTTTCCTTCCCTCTCCATTTAGATTACATTGTCCCAATCCGGAAGGACATTACTATATCGGGGTGTCCGATATTACCGTATCGGGGTATCCGATATTACCGTATCGGGGTATCCGATATTACCGTATCGGGGTATCCGACATTACCATATCGGGGTATCCGACATTACCATATCGGGGTATCCGACATTACCATATCGGGGCGGACGGGAGAACCGGATGCGGGAAGACTGGGCTTGGCCGGCCGTCCGCTTCACGTTTGCCATGCGGCAAACGTGCGAGCGGTCTGCGGCGGCGGACAGAATAAATTATTTCACGTAACATTTTTATGGTATCGGGGCGGACGGTCGGCTGCCAATCTCCTGTTTTCCGTAAGACGGAACGGAGGCTATCCAAAAACTTCAGTTTTTGGACACTTTCTTTAGATTTAAGTTCGATGTTTCAGATGAAGTCATTTTTGTATGAA
This sequence comes from uncultured Treponema sp., assembly GCA_963543045.1. GTDB lineage: Bacteria > Spirochaetota > Spirochaetia > Treponematales > Treponemataceae > Treponema_D. The sequence continues at coordinate 24,150 of CAUTZW010000037.1, read as the reverse complement.
GACTTAACCTTAAACTTGCAGGGATGTTGAAAAAGGAGCAGACTTTTGAGCCCTCCCTTTCGCTGCGGCACGAAGTCGGAAATGCTGCACGGAATCGAGGTGCCCTCGAACGCTCGTTCGAGGGTGTGTCGAATTATGCTTCGACGACGGACAGGACTACTTTACCGTACAGATTTAACTTATCGACTGTCCGCTTCCGGTTTTACTCGCGTAAAACCGGCTAGATGGTTGGGGCAGGCGGAAAAGCGGAACGGGAGGATGGAATTGCTTGACCGTCTGCCGCACCTTTTGCTTGCGCAAAACGTGCGAAGCTTGTCGTAGTATCGGGACGGACGGGAGAACATTGCCGTACAGATTTAACTGGTCGGCCGTCCGCTTCCGGTTTTGCTGATGCAAAACCGGCGAGCTTGTTGGGGCCTGCGGGTGAGCGGGAGAACCGGCACGCGGAAGATGGAATTGCGGTCGGGATGATTGCCATACCCCGCGTCCGTTTGTTTTCGGCGATGACGGCAGCGCGGACGGTCACGCCCTTCCAGTCTCCGTGTGCCAATTTTCCTGCACGCCCCGTGCCCAATGTTTCAATCAGCTTGCCTGTTTTGCGTAGGCAAAACAGGAGGCCGGCGGTCAGCCAAGTCAAAGCTCTCCGGCAAAGTTCACCCGCCGGTCCCGCTCCAGCCAGCTTGCAAGTTTGCCGCATGGCAAACTTGAGGCGGACGGGGCGGGCGGAAGAAATTTTATTTGACAGATTTAGTGTTACCATCCTCTAGCCGGTTTGCATGAAGCAAACCGGCTAGAGGATACGAGAAAATGGATGACGAGCCGCTCAATCTTTTAGCGCTATTTCTGTCCGTTTGCCAACCTACCATATATCTTGCCCGTTTTCCCGCTTACCAGCTGTCGCGATAACACTCGCACGTTTTCCGATAAGGAAAACGTGAGGCGTGCAGTCAAGCCCTTCTATCCTTCACGTGCCAATTTTCCTGCACGCCCCGCCCCGTCCGCCGCCGTGCAAAAACTGCAAAGATATGTTAGACTCACCTCCATTACGCGGGGGAGTACGGAACGGACGCAGTGCTGTCGTTCCGTTCGCCGTTCCCTCTGTTTTACTGAAAATGCGGCCGCTTGGCGGCCTGAGAAACACATTCGTCGAAAATGCAAAGGAGTGCCATTTATGAACCAATCCATCGATTCTGTATCCGCAACAGCGCCCGCCCCTTTTAAAAGACGCTTTTCCATCCGCTTGCAGCTGCTGATTGCCTTTTCCGCCGTAATTCTTTTGCTGCTCTTGATTGTCTCAATCTTCACCGGTTCGCATTTCAGGAAAATGAGCTCCTCGTGCTTTAATAAAATTATTTCAAACAGTTTGGATAAAATCGGAAACAGTATTCAAGAAGACTTTTTGCAAACCGGACGGATTACCGATGTGCTGGCCGCTCAAGACGATGTGCGGAGCGCGGACGAGTCCCTGTATTCGTTCGTCTTGAGCGCAAAGGCTGAAAAAATCCCCGACGATGCAATTAGTCCGATCAATACAAAGATCCGGCGGCTGTTTAAAGACGTGCAGGGGCATTTTCCCAATTATATCGAAGTGTACATGGGAACGAAGTGGGGCGGCTTTGTCAGCACGTCGGACGACACGCTGCCTGCCGGATTCGATCCGCGCACCCGGACGTGGTATCAGTCTTCCGTCAAAGAGCCGGGAAAACTGACGGTGCTCAACGCCTTTATGTCTACGATGGGCTGCAATTCTGTGGCAATAGCGACAAGCGTTCACTCGTTTGATAACGAATGCATCGGCGCAGTCGGAATCGAAGTGTCTTTGGAAACTTTAACCGATATGATTGCACAGTCGCGCATCGGCTCAAGCGGCTACTTTATGCTCGTGCAGCATGACGGCACGATTTTGGCGGATCCTCTGCATCCGGCCTTCAACTTTAAGAAGATGGAAGAAACCGGCATTCCCGATTTCCGAAACCTCATGCATAGCGGAGAACTTTCGCCGACGGAAATTACGATGGACGGCAAACGCTGGATGAGCCAAATGTACACGATTAAAGAGCTCAACTGGAAAGTCTTCGGTTTTATTGAACGGGAGGAAGTTTTTGCAGAATACGTCGCCGTTTTGCGGGTCATCGTCATACTCGGCGCACTGTTAGCGCTCTTCTTTTTGAGCGTCGCATTCCTGTGGGGCAACACCATCATCCGGCCGCTGAAGTCGGTTGTCAAAGCGCTCAAAAACATTGCCTACGGCGAAGGCGACTTAACGGTGCGCCTTCCCGTAGTGGGTTCGGACGAAAGCACGGAGCTTTCTATTTATTTCAACCGGACGATTGAAAAAATCGGTTTGTCGATACAGGCCGTCAGATGCAATACCGATGAGCTGCAAAAGATCGGCGATAACCTTGCCGTCAACATGGCTGAAACGGCGAGCACCGTCAATGAAATCAATACCAATATCGAAGGCGTCAAAAAGCAGATGGCGCGCCACAACGAAAGCATCGGCGCAGTCGGCTCATCCCTCGACGTCATTACGCGGACAATTACGGATTTGAACCGGCACATCCAAACGCAGACGGCAACGGTCGACGCATCTTCTTCCGAAATTACGCAAATCCTTTCGACGGTAAAATCGGCGGCCGAACGCATCGAAGCCAATATCAAAAACCTTGATTCGCTCGATGAAGCGACGAACGCGGGCAAAAACGTTATTCGGGAGGCGGTGGATTTAAGCAAGGCGGTCGACGACAGTTCGGAGATTCTCATGGAAACGAGCGCCGTCATCCAGAATATCGCAAATCAAACGAATCTTTTGGCAATGAATGCGGCGATTGAAGCGGCTCATGCCGGCGAAACGGGGAAGGGGTTTGCCGTTGTCGCCGACGAAATCAGAAAGCTTGCCGAAGAGTCGAACCGGCATGGAAAAAATATTACGGTAATCTTAAAAGAGCTCAAAGAAAAAATCGGCAAGGTAAACGGCGCGGCCGAAGCGGTTGCAAGCCAGTTCGACAGCATTTTTGCGCTGGTCGAAAAAACGAAGGTGCAAGAGCGGCTGGTGATGGATGCGATGCAGGAACAGACGGAAGGCAGCGGGCACATTATGCAGGCGATGCAAAAGATCGGCGCGATAACCCATGAGTCTCAGAATAATTCAAACGAAATGCTTGAAAGCAGCAACCGCGTTGCGCAAGAAATGAAGCAGCTCGGCGCCATGTCCGACACGATTACCGACAGCATGAACGAAATGGCGGTCGGCGCTTCGCAGATTAACAAGGCCGTGCAAGGAGTCAATGCGCTGAGTCAAGACAACAAAGCGAGCATCGGAAACCTTATGGCGGAAGTCGGAAAGTTTAAAACCTAAAAATGCGCCTCCGGCCGGAGCGCAAAGCGGTTTTAGCTCTGGGGAGGCAGGCCCTCCTTTCCTTGAAACAGCGCGTGCAGAAAATCCGGCAGCTGTCGGTGGATTACCCGAAACAGTTCGCCGACGATTGCGAATGCCGCGCGGCGTACCTCAGGATCGAGCTTTCCGTATGCTTTTACGATGCGCACAATGTTTTCCGGAATGTTTTTTTCGATTTCGGAATTCGTCCGCGCGTTAGTTGCGGCGATAATGTCAAAAATCGTATCGATGAGGAGCTTCCGCTTGTCTACAGGAATTGCGGAAATCCACGCATTTACCGCCGCGCCGAAAAACTCGCTCGATTTATCCAGTCCCTCTACCCGAATAAAATCCGCTCCGAGCACGCACCACGAAAACATATCGTGCTGGAGGATGCCGACGCCGGAACTTTCAACCGCCGTACACGAGCCGACCCGGCAAAAAAGCATACCGACAATCGAATGCTGCGGGCAAAGCGTCCGGATTTTCCCGCTGATTGATGCAAAAGGCAGAGACGCCGCTTTTTCTTCCGGAAAGCCCGGCCCGTCAAAATTATGCACCGATATAATCCGCCGCTGCACCGAAGGATCGGCCATTGCCGCAGCATACACGGCAAGGTTTCCGCCTTTTGAATGCCCGCCGACCCGGATTTTCCCGCGCAGCGAGCGGGCGGCCTTTCCGATATACTCAAGCGCATCGCGCTGCGCCGGAACCGCATCGCTGACGGCAAGATTAAAATCCTCCTTCCAGCCGACAATCGTATCATCCGTGCCGCGGAAAGAAATAAGCACAGTCCTATCTCCGAGCAGATACGTGAGCGCGGAAAACTGTTCCTCCGCGCCCAAATCGATAATCGAAACATATCCTGCAACCTGAATATCCGAAAAACGGCGGCTCTTCCCCGCTTCAAACAAAAGCGGCGCCGTCGATTCATTGATGAGCACGCCCAGCTCCGAACGGTTTTTAAAATCGTCCGCCGTCTGAAAAGCAAAAGCGAGCTCTTGCAGCGTGCGCGCCTTCTTAAACGAGCGCTCTTCCAAAAGCCCGTCGAAATTGAGATAGGAAATCTGGCAGAGTATTGCAGCGTCAACGTCATTAAACGCCGAGGCGGCAAAGGGAATGTCGCCCCGCCATGCAATATAATCTTGAATCGTATACTTTTTCGTATCGGCCATGGCGCATCATAGCGGTTTTTATACCGCCCGGCAATTCGGCAGGCGGCTTGCCCCGCATCGCACGCAGCGTATGAACACTCTGCCGCCGGTACAGTGCGCGCCGCGTAACTCATGCGCCGACGGCAGTTTTTCATCCGTGTATCGAGCGCGCGTTCGGTAATTCTCCGCCCCGTTTAAGCTCGCTCCTTGAGAAAGCCGCCCGTTCAAATTATGAGTTCGATCCTCCCCGCCGTCTTCCTACTGACTATCGCAGATCCGCTTTTGAACGCGATGCAGTTTTCCAGAAAAAGAGCGCCGCACGCACCCGATGCCTCTCGGATAAAACGTCCAAAGCGATTATTAGTCATAAGTCAAAATGCCGGGATTCTATATTTTTTATGAATATCGCATAGAGCTTACCCCAAAAATTAAGCGGTGTAGATAGTGTTGGATTCCAAAGGACGATAGTCCTTTGGTCGTGCCCAAGGAAGGAGGGACAAGGGAGGAAAACTGCGGGCTTCGAACTCCGAGCTGGTGTCCTCCCTTGAAAAAATCGGTTTAAGGCTTTCCGAGAGTATTTACTCATGTATATGTAAAAATTACTGTATCACAGAGCATCTGAAAGCAACCATCTTTTCGCTTGTTGTTGATATATTTTCCCCGCTTCATTGAAATATTCATGCCGATATTTTATACTCCATCAAAAATATTGAGCCGCCTGTCGGCTGTTAGAGGGAAAAATGCCGAAAATCGAAGTCAATGAAAGGCTGTTTTTTAATCTTCTTTCCGAAAGATGCGATTACGATACGCTTGAAACGAAACTGATGTCCGCAAAGGCGGAGCTTGATGAAAAGCCCGACGGCGCGTTGCCGGAAGATGAGCGCGTCATAAAAATCGAACTCAACGATACGAATCGCCCCGATTTATGGTCGACGGGCGGCATTGCGCGGCAGCTGCGGCTCCACAGCGGAAAACCTATCGCCGATTACGGAAAATACATGGCCGCATCGGCAAGTGGCGCGGATTTTAAGGGGCGCATTGCATTCGTCGATCCTGCCCTCAAAGACATTCGGCCGTTTATGGTCGCTTTTGTGATTGCAGGCAAAGCGATTGACGATCCGATGCTCCGCAACATCATACAGACGCAGGAAAAGCTTGCGTGGAATTTCGGCCGGAAACGCAAATCGCTTTCGATGGGCGTCTACCGCTCCGAGCTGATTCATTTTCCCGTGCACTACAAGGCGGTCGATCCCGACAACACGAGTTTTATCCCGCTGCAGGGCGAGCGGCCGATGACGTGCCGACAAATCTTAAGCGATCATCCGAAGGGAAAGGATTTCGGCTGGATTTTAGAGCATCTGGACCGCTTTCCGCTGCTGGTTGACGACACGGGAGAAACGCTTTCCCTGCCGCCGATTATCAACAGCGCAACGCTTGGGGCGGTGCAAACGGGCGACCGGAATCTGATGGTGGAGCTCACCGGCGACAATATGGAAAAACTCATCCTTGCGGCAAATATTGTCGCATGCGATTTTATCGACTGCGGCTACGAAATTGAGCCGGTTTTGGTAAAACATCCGTATGAAACCGGATTCGGAAAGGATATTGCCGTTCCGTTTTATTTTCAAAAGCCGACGAAGGCCTATCTTAAAAACATAAACCGCGTGCTCGGCTCCGATTTTAATAAAGAAGCGGTACTTACAGCGCTCAAGCGGATGGGAAATGCGGTTGAAGCGGAGGAAATGCAGGCGGACGGCAAAAGCGATACGGAGTTTACGGTCAATCCGCCGCCGTACCGCAACGATTTTCTGCATGAAGCCGATGTCATTGAAGACGTGATGATCGGCGCGGGGCTCGATTCCTTTGAACCGGAAATGCCGAAGGATTTTACCATCGGCCGCCTCCTTCCGATAACGCAGCTGAGCCGGAAAACGAAATCGCTGATGGTCGGGCTGGGCTATCAGGAAATGATTTTCAATTATGCCGGAAGCAAAAAAGATTACATCACCAATATGAACGGCGACGGCAGTTCGGTGATCGAAATTGCAAATCCCATGAGCGAAAACTATCAATTTGTCCGGCCGGATATTATTTCGTCGCTGCTTCGGGCGGAAAGTAAGTCGTCAAATGCCGTTTATCCGCATAAAATATTTGAAATTGGAAAGGTCGCCTACCTTTGCGCGGAGGAAAATACCGGCACGCACACGGCAACACTTTTAGGATTCTTACGGGCGGGCGCGGGGGCGGATTTTAATACCGTCGCAGGAGAAGTCGCTTCGCTGCTGTATTTCCTCGACCATGAATACGCCATTGCAGAAAGCGCCGACCCGCGGTTTATCGCCGGACGGCAAGCGGCAATTCTTGCAGGCGGAAAACCGATCGGCGTGTTTGGCGAGATTCACCCGCAGATTTTAGAAAACTGGTCGATCACCGTTCCTTGCGCTTCCGGCGAAATAGACCTTGAAAAAATCTAATTATCAGCGGACGCTCGATGAAACCTTGCAGCAGCTGGCTGCACGGGGCGGGCAAAAGCCTACCCTCCTGCTCCATGCCTGCTGCGGCCCCTGCTCGTCGTATGTCATCGAATATCTTTCCGCATATTTCGACATCACGATTCTCTACTATAATCCCAATATTTTTCCGGAAACCGAATACCGAAGGCGCTTTGAAGAATTGCAAGAGCTCTTGCACCGCCTCCCTGCTGCGGCAAAAAACAGCGTCGTTCTGGTTGAAGACCGCTATGACGCAGCGGAATTTTACCGGGCAATCGGCATTCAAGAAGAGCCGGAACGCGCGCATGAAGAGGAAAAGGGCGAACGCTGCCGCCGCTGCTATGCATTGCGCATGGAGCGCGCATACCGATACGCCACGCAAAACGAATTTGACTATTTTACGACAACGCTTTCAATCAGTCCGTTCAAGGATGCGGATAAAATCAATGCGATCGGCAGTGCTCTTTCGCATTCGGAAAAACCGTATTTTCTCGTATCCGATTTTAAAAAGAAAGGAGGATTTAAACGCAGCCTCGAATTAAGCCGGGAGTACGGGTTGTATCGCCAAGACTACTGCGGATGCGTATATTCAAAAAACAGCCGAAAGGACCGACAGTCGAATGAAACAGAGCCCTCTTTTAGCTAAAAATTAATCGTAGCTAGGGCGCCCCCCTCCGGTTCCTTTTGAAGCTGCCGCTGGCGGCTTTTTTAGTCCGGTTAAAAACAAAAACGCCCGCCGCCGTTTAAGCGGAGAGCGTTTTTCAGAAAATCCTATTTAGACTTCCTTACTTTTTTGATGCTTTGATAACCGCCTGTGCGCCGGCAAGCCGTGCAATCGGTACGCGGAACGGAGAGCACGACACATAATCCAAGCCGATATTGTAGCAGAACTCGATGGACGCAGGGTCGCCGCCGTGTTCGCCGCAAATGCCGAGGTGCAGTTCAGGATTTACCGAACGCCCCTTTTGCGCGGCAATTTCCATAAGCGCGCCCGGCCCTTCAGGATCGAGCGTCTTAAACGGATCGCTTTCGAGCACATTCTGATTCAAGTAAGAATCGATGAACTTACCGTAGTCGTCGCGGCTGAATCCGAAGGAAGTCTGCGATAAGTCATTCGTTCCGAAGCTGAAGAACTCCGCGCCGCCGAGGTTTTTGTCGGCAAGCTTGTCGGCCGTCAACGCTGCGCGCGGGAATTCAACCATCGTTCCGATCGTAAAGGACAATTTCGTTCCTTCTTCCGCATTTACCTTTTCGATAATCGCCAGCGCCTGCTTTTTAATCTGCGCAACTTCGCGGTACGTTACAACGTTCGGAATCATAATCTGCACATCGTGCTTGATGCCCGCTCTTTCGGCCTCAGCCGTTGCGCGCGCAATCGCTTCAACCTGCATTTCATAGATTTCAGGATACGTTATTGCAAGGCGGCAGCCGCGGTGTCCGAGCATCGGGTTTGCTTCCTGCAACGAGTGAATCTTAAGAGAAAGTTTTTCAGCATCCATGCCGAGCTCTTTTGCAAGCGCTGCAATTTCCGCTGCCGCCTCCGGCTTCGGAACAAATTCGTTGAGCGGCGGATCGAGCAGACGGATGGTTACCGTTTTTCCCTGCATCGCTTTAATAATGCCTGCAAAGTCGTTTTTCTGGAGCGGCAATATTTTAGCAAGCGCCGATTTACGCGCTTCGGTATCTTCGGCAACAATCATCGCACGGAAAGACGGCAATTTTGCAGGATCGAAGAACATGTGCTCCGTGCGGCAAAGGCCGACGCCGTCCGCGCCGAATTTAAATGCGTTTTCCGCCTGATCCGGCTGGTCGGCATTCGCACGAATCCCGAATCCGGTTAATTTGGTCGCGCCGATTTTGCGTACCGAACCGTTCCGAATCTCATCCGCCCAAGAAAGGAATGTTTCAAGGTCGCCTGAAATGGTTGCCGGAACAACCGGAAGGATGCCGTCATAAATATTACCGGACGTACCGTCGATGGTGATGCTGTCGCCCTTATTAAATTTCTTATCGCCGATGGAAACTTCGGTATCGTTGAGAATCTTTACTTCCGCGCAGCCGGATACGCACGGTTTCCCCATTCCGCGTGCGACAACCGCCGCATGAGACGTGCGTCCGCCGGTCGAAGTCAAAATGCCCTGCGCCGCAACCATACCCGCAATATCTTCAGGCGAAGTTTCTTTCCGCACCAAAATGACTTTCTTTCCGTCTTTCGTCCATGCTTCCGCTTCGTCGGCGGTAAAGACGATCTGACCGGAACCTGCTCCCGGAGAAGCGTTCAATCCCTGCGCAATCGCCTTTACGGACTTCACTGCTTTCGGATCAAGCGTCGGATGGAGCAGCTGGTCAAACTGGTTCGGCTCTACGCGGAGCAGCGCCTCTTCCTTTGTAATCAATTTTTCGGAAACCATATCGACCGCCATTTTGACTGCGGCAGGTCCCGTGCGCTTTCCGCTGCGGCACTGGAGCATGAAGAGCTTTCCTTCTTCAACGGTGAACTCCATGTCCTGCATATCGCGGTAGTGCGCTTCAAGTTTTACGCGAATGTCGCACAGCTGCTTATAAACGTCAGGATTTTCCTTTTCAAGCTGAGCAAGTTTTTCCGGCGTGCGGATACCGGCGACAACGTCTTCGCCCTGCGCATTCATCAGGTACTCGCCCATAAATTCATTGGTTCCGTTCGACGGATCGCGGCTAAAGCAGACGCCCGTTCCGGATGTGTTGCCCTTGTTGCCGAAGACCATCGCCATAACGGTAACCGCAGTGCCCTTCAGTCCCCGAATGTCGTTGAGCTGGCGGTATTTGATGGCGCGGCTGTTCATCCACGAGCCGAAAACCGCATCGATTGCGCCCCACATTTGCTTTTTGGCATCCTGCGGGAATTCCGAACCGGTATGCTTTTTGTAAATCTCTTTGTATTTTGCAACGAGATTTTTCAAATCATCGGCAGTCATGTCGGTATCGGCGGTAATGCCTTTGGCAGCCTTTACTTCCGCAATCGCATCTTCAAAGCTGTCGCCCGGCACTCCCATCGCAACATCTCCGAACATCTGAATAAAGCGGCGGTATGAGTCCCACGCAAAACGCTCGTTCTGCGTTTTTTCGGCAAGACTTTTGACGGATTCGTCATTGAGACCGAGGTTCAAAATGGTATCCATCATTCCCGGCATCGAAACCGCAGCTCCGGAGCGCACGGAAACCAAAAGCGGATCCTTTGCATCGCCGAGCTTTTTACCCATCGCGGCTTCCAGCTTGCCGAGATACTCATCAACATCGGCCGCCAATTCAGCCGGATACTTCTTGTCATTTTTCCAGAAATAATCGCAAACTTCCGTAGAAATCGTAAATCCCGGCGGAACAGGCATTCCGATCGAAGCCATCTCGGCAAGGTTGGCGCCTTTGCCGCCAAGCTCACCGCGCATGGAAGCATTGCCTTCTCCCTTTCCGTTGCCGAAAAAGTACACTAATTTTGTCTTTGACATTGAATTACTCCGTAATTTTTAGGGATTAGTATATAATAGAAAAATATTACATTCTATTGAAAGGACTGTCAATCAGCGCAATTACTTCTGCAAACTTAAATCCGCCGCATACCATTCTGCACATTCGCTCGAAAAGATGCGCGGGCATACGCCGTGCAAAACGCATGACTGACGGTATACCCGCGCACGGATGAATAAGCGCCTCCGCGCTCCCGCTGCTACGGTAATACGCGCTATTTTTTGTAAAATACCTGCCCGTTCGTTGCCCTCAACATATGAGCATATATGACAAAACTGTGCGGGTGCTCTCTCGTGTTTTGAGGAGTCGCTGTGTTGCCGGAAAACGTATACGCAGTACTGTCTTCGTGCGCCCAATTTCCATTGGGACTTGTTCGGCTATACAAGTCTATGGTTGATGCAGCAAAGACCAGTTTGTAAAGCCCGTCATCCGATTCCCACGTGCCGACAAACGGGTTCCATGCGCTTTCACTGCTGTTTCCGCCATCGGTTCCTTCGTTCTGTTTACAGCCTGCGATAAGCGCTGCACTGACCAAAAGCGTAAACAGCGCGCCAATCGAAATAACCTTTTTCACTTTCATAAAATCTCCTTGCCGTAATACGGCGAATCTTTCCCGATGCGTTCACCTGCACGGGATGTAATTACAGTGAGCATTCCCAATGAATCCTCGTTAAAACAACTGTATAAGCATTACTATAACGGTATTCCAGTTGCTTTTCAATGGTAATACCGTTGTTTTTACATCTTATACAGTGATTTATTCCGTGCACAAAATAGGTACGCTTTACCCATGACGCACATTCAAGAAGTTTTTATTGCAAACCTGCGCTTTTACCGAACGCAAAACGGTTTTTCCCAGCTTTCATTTTCCGAAGCGATTGATATCAGCCCGAACTATTTGAACGCGGTCGAAAACGGCAAGAATTTTCCGTCGCTGGAAGTGCTGCAAAAAATCTCCGAAGCGCTCAAAATCATGCCGTACCAGCTTTTTTTAGAAATTCCGGTAACGCAAAATGACCTTTCTCCGCTGTCAAAGCAGACGTTAATCGATCTGAAACAAAAAATATGCGGATTAATTGACACAGAATTGGAAAGAGAATGAAAGACAGAGGGGAAAAAATGAACGCGGAAAGCCGTATGCCGCTCTCTTTCCCGCCGATGCAAGGCGGGTCAGCACATTTTTCTTCTATAATAGACGGAAAGAATGCAAAAGAAAAGCGGCGCACCGCTGCCGAAGTTCCGCCCGATGCGCACGGTCATCCGCACGGGCCGTCAGCCGGCATGAGCCTGAGGCGTGTATTTCTTTACCAAAAAATAGAGTTCGGTCAGTTCGGTGCGCAGGTCGTGGATTGCTTTTATGACGGCGGCATTTTCATTTACGGAATCCGCTTCCGCAATAATTTGATCACGCGCGCCTTCTATCGTAAATTTCCGATGCGTAATGAGGTAGTTAAGGCGCATAACCAGCTCCAGCTCACGCTGATTGTAACTCCGTCGCCCGCCGGTACTCTTTTGCGGCGCAAAACCGGAAATCGCTTCCTCCCAATAGCGCAAAACGTGCGCCTTCACGCCCGTAATTTCCTCAACTTCACCGATCGTATACATCGCAATCCTTCTTAAAAAGCCCCCGCTCCCCCACGTCGCCCCTCCCGGCCGGAAACGCCTTCGCATAATGCCACGAGACACAGATTTCTGCAAGTTATACCGAAACTCGTAACAAGTCCGGCAAGGAGATTTATCGAGCGCAAGTCAAGATCAACAGCACACCGCCTATCCGCCAACCACCAACGCATCCGCCGTTAGCAAGCACCTCGTTCGGCAACCGGTCTGTCGAAAGCAAAGCAGGACGGACGGCACGACAATTATTCAGTTAACAGCAAAGTATCTGCCGTCAGCAAGCACACTCGACCAACAACCGGTTTGCCGAAAGCAAAGCGGAGCAGATGGCACGACAATTATTCACTTAACGGCAAAGTATCTGCCGTCAGAAAACTCACCGACCAACAACCGGTTTGCTGAAAGCAAAGCGGGGCAGACGACACAGCAATTATTCGGTTAACGACAAAATATCCGCCGTCAGCAAGCACACTCGACCAACAACCGGTTTGCCGAAAGCAAAGCGGAGCAGATGGCACGACAATTATTCACTTAACGGCAAAGTATCTGCCGTCAGAAAACTCACCGACCAACAACCGGTTTGCTGAAAGCAAAGCGGAGCGGACGACACAGCAATTATTCGGTTAACGACAAAATATCCGCCGTCCGCAAGCACACCCGACCAGCAACCGGTTTGCCGAATGGCAAAGCGGGGCGGACGGCACGGCAATTTATTCAGTTAGCGGCAAAGTATCAGCCGTCCGCAACTTCCCTTGACCAAATACTTATGCCTGTTTACAATCGGGACAGGTTGAATTCGGAATATACTATAGTAGTTCCCAATGCGGAGGCGCTTTTCTGCGTGTGCGGAATGAATGACAGCAATCTGAGACTTATTGAGCGTCATTTAGAAACGCCGGTATTTGCACGGGGCAATGAACTTTCCATCGATTCGGAAGATGCCCGCACGCGCCAGGAGTTCCGGTTTATTATCGAGCGAGTAATTGACGAAATCGGGGACGGCGGCAAAAACGGTTCCGACATCGTAACGAGCGTTTTGAATACGGAAAAACCGGCGGACAAAGAGCAGAGCGCAATCATCGTGCCGGGAGCCGTGCGCAAAGTGTATCCGTATTCGCAAAATCAAGCCGACTATATTCGCTTGATGAAGGAAAACGATATGGTGTTTTGCGCCGGAGCTGCAGGCAGCGGAAAAACCTTCCTTGCGGTTGCCGAATCGCTCAGGCTCGTGCTGTCGCATCAGCTTTCGCGTCTTGTACTGTCGCGTCCCGTTGTAGAAGCGGGGGAAAGTTTGGGATTTTTGCCCGGAGCATTGGAGGACAAAATCAATCCGTACCTCCGGCCGCTCTATGATGCAATCGAATCGCTCCTCCCTCCTTCGACGGTTCGCCGTCTCATAGAATCGGGCGTCATTGAGATTGCACCCCTTGCCTATATGCGCGGGCGGACGCTCAACGATGCGGCAATTATTCTCGATGAGGCGCAGAATACGACCGTCGCACAAATGAAAATGTTTTTGATGCGCATGGGAAAAAAATCGAAGGTGTTTATCACCGGCGATATTTCTCAAATCGACCTCCCCGGAAAAACCGTTTCGGGGCTTGCCAACGCGCTTTCCGTGCTCAAAAATATTGAAGGCATCGGAATGATCCGGCTGACGGCGGAAGATGTTGTCAGAAATCCGCTGGTAAAAAAAATTATGAAGGCGTATGAAAATGAACAAATCTCCTGTACAAAATAAATCGAAGCGTTCCCTGCCGAGGGCGCTCGCTGCCGCCGCCGCATTTTTGAAGGCGCATTACCCGGTGATGCTGTTAGTCATTTTCGGTTTTTCCGCAGTGTCCGTCATCAATTTTATGAACATGGCGACAAGCCAGACTATCGCCGCCTATAATATAGAAGAGTTTGAAGTCGGACAGATTGCCGACCGCACGATTTTAGCGCCGCGTTCGATTCCAGCTGACGAAATGAATCCGGTCTTCATTGAAGAAGGCGAAAAAATTATAAAAAAGGGGTTTCCAGTCACGGAGGAAGCCTACGGCAAACTCAAAAAGATGGCGATGTCCCCGGTCTATCTGGACTACCGCGCGTTTGCAAACTCAGAATTGTATCTTGCCCTCCTTCTTTCTATGTGGTTTTTGCTTTTTGCAGCAGTTCCTTTCTCGCGAAAACTCCTGATCCGCGAGTTTGTCTTTCAGGCGGCGTGCTTTTTAATAACGTATACGGCGATAGCCTTCGGCGCAAAGAACCAGCTGTTCGCATCCCCGTTTCCTTTAACCATCATCATTCCCGCTTCCCTTTTCGTCCTCATTGAAGCGGTGCTGTACGGTCAGCTTTCGGCAATCCTCTTTTCATTCGTGCTTTCGTTCGGGGTGTTTACCGCATCGGGGGCGCATCCCGTTCCCTTCATTTTTACGCTGACATCCTGCCTTGCAGCCGCAACCATTGTCCGGAAAGTTGAGCGGAGAATCGACATGGTACTCGTCGCGCTCGTCCTTGCCTTTATCGATGCGGTTATGATTGCCATCATTGCGGTGATTTTTAATGAAGATTTTTCGAAAATGCCGCTCATTATCGGCGGCGTTGCGGCAAACGGCTTTTTGTCAGGCATCCTTGCGCTCGGCCTCATCACGCCCATCGAATTCATGCTGAATACCGCATCCGTCTTCCGCCTCATGGATTTGAGCGACCTTAATCACCCGATTATGCGGAAAATGCTCGTAACGGCAAGCGGCACCTACCAGCATTCGCAGATGGTGGCGCAGCTTTCGGAAAACGCTTGCAGGAGCATCGGCGCGAATTTCCTGCTTGCCCGCGTCGGCGCGTACTATCATGACATCGGCAAGATGGATCAAAGCGAATATTTTACGGAAAACCAGTCGAACGGCATCAACAAGCATGATGAAATGAAGCCGAGCCTCAGCGCGTCGGTTATCCGAAGCCACGTAAAAAAGGGAATCGAAAAAGCGCGGCAAATGCACCTGCCGGAACCGGTCATCGACATTATCAACGAACATCATGGGAACGGCCTGATGATGTATTTTTATGAACAGGCGAAAAAGGAAAATCCTGACGTAAACCCCGCCGATTTTTCGTACACGGGGAAACCGCCGTCCATGCGGGAATCGGGCGTCGTTATGCTTGCCGACACGGTGGAGGCCGCCTGCCGCTCGCTCGATAATCCAACGGAGGAGCGGCTTTCCTCCTTCATTCAGAATCTTATTAATGCGAAAATGGAGCAGCGACAGCTTGATAACTGTGCGCTCACCTTCCGCGATATCACAAAAATCCGCGAAGAGTTCGTAAAAATTCTTGTGGGCTTTTACCATAACCGCATCCGCTATCCGAATCAAAACGAAATGGAAAAAAGCAAACCGGCCGAGTCCGCGCCGACGCTTGCAGCTCCGCCCGCTCAAAAAACGCGCAAATCATCCCGCAAATCGAAGGCCGAAAAGAATGCGGCTCGGGTCATCAATGCGTAACCGGATATACATTTCCGTGGAAGACGGCTTGTCCGAACCTGCGTGGCTTTGCCGCGTCCAACCGTTTCTGCAAAAGATATTGGAGAGGCTCGGCTTTGGCGGCGAAGAGATTTCAATCTTTTTCTGCGGCGACGCGGAAATCCGCAGACTTAATCGCACGTACCGGAACATAGACCGCGCAACCGATGTGCTTTCCTTTGAAGACGGCGGCGAATACTGCGATGAAGAAGGCCTTTGGAAGACTGCGGGCGATATTGCGCTCAGCCTTGACACGCTGCCGGTCAACGCAGAATATTTCGGCATTGATTTGAATACGGAACTCAAGCGGCTATTGATACATGGACTTTTGCATTTACACGGCATGGATCACGGCCAAGAGCATCTTGAAGCGGGAATAACGCCTGAGTGCGAAATGCTCCGTCTTCAGGAAAAGCTGCTCGCCGAATGTGACGATATTATAATTAATCCTGTTGAGGAACTTTCGTTTCAAAACAGATCTATTTGAGTAGGATTTTATGGGGTTTTCTTTGTTTGGAAGCAAAAAGAATGCGGATCGGCACGGTTTTGAAGAACTGTCCCCCGAACAGCAGGAAATAATAAAAGAAGAGCGGCGGAATATGATTCGCGGGGTTGAAGACCTTTCGGAAACTGCCGTAAAAGAAGTAATGGTGCCGCGCATCGACGTTGATTTTATCGCGCTTGATACGCCGATTGATGAGCTCATGGCAAAGATACAGGAAAGCGGGCATTCGCGCTTTCCCGTGTACAGCGAATCGATTGACAATGTTACCGGCGTACTGTACGTCAAAGATCTTATCTATTGGTTTCGGAAAAAAGACGAACCGTTTAACCTTGAGCGCTTAATCCGGAAGGCGTATTTTGTCCCCGAATCAAAGCGCATTGATTCGCTCCTCCGCGAATTTAAACGGCGGCATCTGCACATTGCAATTGCAATCGACGAATACGGCGGCATTGCAGGCATTATTACGATGGAAGATATAATAGAAGAAATTGTCGGCGATATTCAGGATGAATTCGATAACGAGCACGAAGATATTTTATCCATCGGCAGCAATATGTGGCTGTGCGAAGCGCGTATCGATCTCGATAATCTTAATGAGGCGCTGAAAGCCGATTTTCCCGCCTCTGATTTTGATTCTCTCGGAGGTTTTGTGTTTGATTTATTCGGGAGAATCCCCGTTACGTTTGAAAAGGTTTCGTGGGGCGGCTATGATTTTGTCGTGCAAGACATGGAAGAATACCGCATCAACCGCATTAAAGTGATAAAGCGCACTGAGGAAAAGGAGTCCGGAGATGAAAAAGACGATTAGCGTATGCATCGCCGTATTGATAATCGGTTCTGCTGGGTTATGGGCGGAGCCTGCGCGGCAAGATGCCGCATCGCTGTACGAACAGGGAGTGAGCGAGCAAAACCGCGATAACTGGTACGCCGCATCGCAGCATTTTTTGGAGGCAATCCGGCTTAATCCGGTTTATGCGGACGCGCGCTTTCATCTTGCCGAATGTTCGTTTCAGCTTGGAGAAATAGAACTTGCGCTTTCGCAGCTTGATGAGGCCGAAAAATACGAAAGAGGCAGCATCCGCATCCAAAATCTGCGCGGCTCGGCGTTTATTTCGTTAGGCCGCTATGCCGATGCGCGGGCGGTCTTTGAAAACGTACTGAAAATGGCGCCGAATGATGTTGAAGCGCGGTTTGGTCTTGCCGAGCTTGATCTTTTTGACGGACGGGTCAGCGGGGCGGAAAGCCGCTATCTTGACGCCTTAAAACGCCAGAGCGAAAATCGCAAGGCGCTGCTGAGCATCGCGTTTGTTTCGGCGGGGCTTGGGAAAAATGCGGCGGCGCTCAAATATATCCGGCAGGCGCTCCGCTCATATTCGGGCATTGCCGAAGTGCATTATTTTGCCGCGCTGATTTACACGATGCAGAATACGCTTGCCGAAGCGGAAAAGCAGTGCCGCATCGCGGTTGAAATCGACGGGAACTACGATAAAGCGTATGAACTCCTTGCAAAAATTAGATATGCGCAGGGAGAATATGCCGATGTCATTGCCATCTGCGATTTTAGATTGAACCGCAACAAAAAACTTGCCTCCGCGCTGTATTTGAAAGGAGCTGCCGAAATGGCGGGCGGCGATACGCCTTCTGCCATCGAATCGTGGACGGAAGGCTTGCAGCTCGATCCGGAAGATGAAGTGATGCGCGCCGCGCTCGAACTTGCAGTCGGCCGTACCGTCGCTCTTGAAGATGAGCGGAGAAGCGGCTGGGCGCAGTACCATCTGGTTTCGGCAAAAGAATATATGCGCCGCTATGATGGGCAGAGCGCGCTCTACGAATACCAGCGGGCGCTTAAAATTCAGCCGTCGAATAAAGAAGCGCGCCTAGCCTTTGCCAAACGCCTTTCAATGAACGGGATGCATGAGCTTTATCTTGAGCAGCTCCTCTTCCTCAAGGAAAACGATGCTGAACGCAAAGCGATAGACGGTGAGAGCGCAAAAAAAACGCGAGCGCAAGTTGCAATGGACGATACGATTGAAGCGTACAAGGACTTGCTCAAGGATACGCTGGCAAAAAAATGGAATGTGGAGCCGTTCACCCTCGATAAAACGCGTTGGAAGCTCGGCATCTGTTACCAGCCGTCGCCGGTCGGTAGGATTCATGCCGAAAGCAATAAAATTGCAGCGGAGTTTGCCGCCGATTTATTTTCGAACATTGCGATTACTTCCGTTCAAACGTATGCGGAACCGGTTTCAGGATTCGGAGAAGCGTACCAAAAGGCGCGGAGCGGCGGCTTGGATTATTTTATTATGATTTCTATCGATGAGGGAGCGCGAGATTTTGTACTTGATTACGCGATGTATTCGGCGCGGACCGGCAATAAAATTGCCGAATCGTCTTTGTACAGCACGGGAAATCGCCGTTACGTCAATGCGTTCCGCCGTTTCCGCGCAGATATTTTGGAAAAACTGCCAATCCGCGCAAAGATTATCGGGCGCGACGGTAAAAATCTGCTCATCGACATTGGAAAATCGGAAAATACCGTGAACGGTTCGGTTTTTGAAATTGTACGGAAAAATGCGGTTCAGACGGCGGGGGACGGCGGCGGCATTACGTACAGGGAAGCCGATGCGCTCGGCACGCTGACGGTAACGGCTGTCGGGGAAGAGATTTCCGAAGGCCGGCTTGAATACAAGGGCTTTTATGATCGGGTGAATCTTGGTGACGAAGTAATTTTGCTTTCCGTTCCGAAGCAGCCGGAAGAATCGGCCAAAGTCAGCGACACGGCTCCAGCCGCCGATGCTGAAGGCAAACCGGTCGAAAACTTAAAACTCGGCTTGACCGCGCAGGAATTGGGCGTAAAGCGGCTGCCGTCGTTTATCGACATCATCAGAAGCATTTATTGATTGCAGACGGGGCGGCTCCGGACGGACGGCGGCAATACGTTCCGCCCATTTTGGTGCGCCTGCATAACGAGACTGGAGGATTTTCGATGCTTTCAAAAAAATACGTTCATTACGGGATGCGCCTTTTATCCGTTGTAATTGCCGGAGCGATTTTTGCGCTTTCGATGCAGTCAAAATTGCCGATTCCCGAAAAAGCCGCCTTTCCCGGCTTGGATAAGCTGCTCCATGCAACGGCATTCGGCGCCCTTGCATTTGCCTTTTCGTTCTGGTTTTCCGACGCAAGATGGGCGGCAAAACCGGTAAAATACATCGCGCTTGTCTGTACGGCGGCGGCATTGTACGGCGTCAGCGATGAATTCCATCAATATTTTGTGCCGGGCCGCGATACGTCCGTGTACGACTGGTTTGCCGATTGCACCGGAGCCGCGACCGCAGCCTTTATCCGTAACGCAATCGTCCGCCGCTCCCTTCGCGCATCCGCAAAAAAGAGCGCCTGACTGCGGGCGGGACGCGGCTGGTTTGCCATAACGGGTATTCTCCGCTATAGTACCGCCCATGAGCGCTGAACACGATACCTCCCCTCTGACAACCAAAGACGATACGGATTTAAAAAAGGCGGAAAAAAACTCCGCTCTAAAGGCCCAAAAAGCGGCTTCTCCTACGGAAAAACTCACTCAGGCGGCGTGCACGGCAAAGCAGGCGGAGCCTTCCGCAAAAAAGAGCAGCCGTTCCGACACAACGGATGCGCTCAAGCGCATCAAAAGCGCAGCAGAGGCGGCATTGAAGAAAACCGCCCCCCTTTCCGCCGCAACAAAACCGGCAGCATCCGTCGGCGGAAAGGTCGGCAGCGCTTCGATTTTGAAAAAGAATCCGCCGGATGCAGGGGCATCCACTCCGAAACCGGCCGCACCGGCTAAACCGCGCACAACAGAAACGCCTCCGCCTCCGGAATCCGCACAAAAAACAAAACGTGCGGCAGCAAAAGAAAACGTACCGGTATACGACGAAAAATCAATCTTGCATTTGGAAGGCCTTGAGCACATTCGGCTCCGGCCGGGTATGTATATCGGCTCTTTAGGCGACGGCTCCAACGAAAACGACGGCATCTACATTCTCTTAAAAGAGGGAATCGACAATGCCGTCGATGAGTTTGCGCAGGGATTCGGCACGCGCATCGATATCGATATTCAGGATAATCGGGTAAAAATCCGCGATTACGGGCGCGGCATCCCGCTCGGAAAACTTGACGACTGCGTTTCAAACGTCAATACCGGCGCAAAATACAACAATTCCGTCTTCAAGCAGGCAATCGGCATGAACGGGGTCGGCATTAAGGCGACGAACGCCCTGTCGTCCTATTTCCGGGCAGCGTCAATCCGGAGCGGCAAGATGGCTTCCGTCGAATATGAGCGCGGAAAAAAAACGGCGCAGTCGCTCGGAGCGGCAAAAAAAGGCATTAAAGACGGCACCTATCTTGAATTCGTGCCCGACGCGGCGCTTTTCAGCGCGTATCAATTCAACATGGAAATGGTTGAAAAGCGCATCAAAAACTATACCTATTTGAATCCCGGCTTGCTTATCTCCTGTAACGGCAAGGAGTTTTTGAGCCGGAACGGGCTTTCGGATCTCCTTGCCGAAGAACTCGGCGCGGACGGGAAGACGCTCTACGACCCGTTTGCCTACCGCGGTGCGGCGGCGCAATTCGTTTTGACGCATACGGCGAATCTTGACCGGTTCGTTTATTCGTTCGTCAACGGGCAGAACACGGAGGACGGCGGCACGCACGTAAGTGCCTTTCTCGACGGTTTTACCAAAGGCGTAAACGATTTTTTCAAAAAGAATTACGACCAAAAAGACATTACCGGAGGGCTTTTAGTCGCGCTCAAAATCGGAATCGACAATCCGATGTTCACCAGTCAAACGAAAAACAAGCTCGGCAATGTGGAAATCCGCATTCCGATTATGAATGAAACGCAGGCGGCCGTTGATGACTGGCTCCGCCGCAATCCCGAAACGGCCGGCATCCTCGAAGATAAAATCATCCGCAACATGAAGGCGCGCGCGGAAATAAATAACGTTACCGAAAAGCAGGTGCGCGATGCGGCAAAATCCGTTGCGCTTAAAATTCCGAAGCTGAAAGACTGCCGCTACCACTTGCAGGACGGAGAAAAGGGTGCCAATTCGATGATTTTTATTACGGAAGGCGATTCGGCCACCGGCTCGATGGTCGGCTCCCGCGACGTTGCGACGCAGGCGATTTTCAGTCTCCGCGGGAAGCCTGAAAATATGTTCGGGCGGAAGCGCTCGGCGCTGTTCGATAACGAGGAGCTTAAAAATCTCACCTTTGCGCTCGGCGTGCAAAAGGATATTGAGGGGCTGCGCTACAATAAAATCGTTATTGCAACGGATGCCGACAACGACGGCTTCCACATCCGCAATTTGATTATGACCTATCTGCTTTTGTATTTTGAAGAGCTGGTCATAGGCGGCCATGTGTTCATTCTTGAAACGCCGCTGTTCCGCGTGCGGACAAAAAAAGAGACCGTCTACTGCTATTCGGAAGCGTCGCGCGACCGGGAAGTTGAGCGGCTCGGCGCATCGGCGGAAGTGACGCGTTTTAAGGGTTTGGGAGAAATCAGCCCGTCGGAGTTCGGCCAGTTTATTCATGAGCGGAAAAGCGGCGACGGAGAAGATGTTGGCATTCACCTGACGCCGGTTACCATCGAAAGCCTAAAAAACGTCCCGCAGGTGCTGGAGTTTTACATGGGCAAAAACACCCCCAAACGCCGCGAATTCATCGTGCACCACCTTGCAGAAGAAATCGATGTATAAGGGCGGGGGCGGCTTGTGGGTAATATTCCGTAGAGATGATAGGGCGTCGTACAAGCCGCTCATGTTTTGCTGGGCAAAACATGCTAGCGGGTAGGCGGCCTGTAGGAAATATTCGGTAAAGATAATGAGCGTCGTACAGGCCGCTTATGTTTTGCAAAGCAAAACATGCTAGCGAGGATGTTTGTTATGAATGAACGGAAGAATCGGCAACTCTTCTACGGTCAGGCAGCCTGTGGGTAGTGTGCCGTAGAGATGATAGGTATCGTACAAGCCGCTCATGTTTCGCGGTGCGAAACATGCTAGCGAGGATGTTTGTTATGAATGAACGGAAGAATCGGCAGCTCTTCTACGGTCAGGCAGCCTGTGAGTAGTGTTCCGTAGAGATGATGGGCGTCGTACAAGCTGCTCACGTTTCGCGGTGCGAAACGTGCTAGACAGGCTTGGCCGCTTCGGATGCGGCAGCTAGCGCAGCTTCCATTTTTGTTCGGCGATGGAAAGGAGCGTCTCTTTATTATTTTGCGCAGGATCATCGATGACGGTATCCAAAAGCGCATTGAGCAGGGCGCCGAGCTCTTTGCCGCTGGGGATGCCGAGCGCCATCAAATCTCGGCCGTTGACGGCAAGCGCTTTTATGCTCAGCGCGGCGGATTCGCCTTGCGCCTTTTCAATGCGGTCTTTGAACTCAAGCAGAAGGCGGGCGGTCGGGCTATCGTGGAGGCGCACCGGCGCATTATGCATCCCGTATATGTCGGAAAGCCGCACATCAAACAAATTTTCGACCTGCTCTGGCCCGACGCGCGCAAGAAAACGGCGGACGGCGGCATCCGTCCACGAACTTTCGTAATGGAACATATGATTTTTGACGAGGCCGCACACGTCGCTTATCAGCGCATTCGGAAATTTCAAGCGGAAGAGAATCGTTTTAACCATGTCCGCAGAATAATTTTCGTGATTGTAGAATGTGATGACGGTTCCGCATTCGGTCTCTTCGGTTTTACGCGCGCGCGGTTTTCCGATGTCGTGGAATAAGGCGGCAAGGCGGACGTTTAATTTTTCGCGCGGCGCGCCGTCGCACGCATAAAACAGGTGATCGAGCACGTCAAATTCGTGGCGGGCGCGGATGTCTTTTTGCACGCAGCCGCGGCAGGCAATCAATTCGGGAATAAAGAGTGAAAGAATCCCGCTTGTTTCGAGTAAAAAGAGCGCAACGGACGGTTTGGGGGCGCCGAGTATTTTTATGAACTCATCGCGGAAACGTTCCATCGAAATCTTTTGAATGACCGGAAAAACGGCCGCATCCGACACGGCTTGTAAGGTTTTTTCGTCTATCTTAAAGCCGAGCTGAGCGGCAAACCGAATGGCGCGAATGGGACGGAGCCCGTCTTCGCTAAAGCGTTCAAGCGGAGAGCCGACCGTCCGGATCGTTTTTCTGCGGATATCGCGCATTCCGCCGAACGGGTCTTCGATTTTTTCGTCGCGGAGCGAAACGGCAATTGCATTCATCGTAAAATCGCGGCGCGCTAAATCCTCCGTCAATGACGTACCGAACGCAACGGAATCGGGATGGCGCCCGTCGGAATACGTTGTTTCCGCGCGGAATGTCGTCACTTCCACTTCATGCTTCTTGAAGCGGACGGTAACCGTACCGTGCGCAATGCCCGTCGGAATAACGGAACGGAAAATCCGCATCACCTCATCCGGCTTTGCATCCGAGGCAATGTCAAAATCCGCAGGAGTTTTCCCCATAATCATATCCCGCACCGCACCGCCGACAAGGTAGGCGCGAAAACCGGCCCGTTTGAAAAGCGCATCCATCTGAAAAAGAAAGGGAGGAATTTTTATTTTGTTCATGGTTCTATCCGCCTCTGGACCATAATACCGGCGCAGTGGAAACAGGGCAATGGCGGACAGGATAAATAGATCGTGAGGCGTTGATTTAGTCGGCCGTCCGATTCATGTTTTGCCGCAGGCAAAACATGCGAGTGGGGCAGGCGGGATGGGGGATGCCGTGAAGACTTAATCTTGTTGACCGCCTGCTTCAAGTTTGTCTGACGACAAACTTGCGAGCTGGCTGGTACGGAGGTGGACGGAGAAACTGGATGCGGAGGATTGAAGTTGGTCGGCCATCCGCTCGCGCAATCGAGACTTACCGACTTCACTGGGCTTTCCCGCTTGTTGATCGTCTGTTTTTCGACAGGCTCCGACAGCAGGAACGCCGGTTTTTCCGTTGCAGATTTTGCTATTTCCTTGTAGAATATGAACGTGCCGTCCGA
>CAUTZW010000036.1:0-26662 GCA_963543045.1 uncultured Treponema sp. | reverse complement strand
GGGGGGGGGAATTCGGGGGGAATAATTCTTTTTTGAGGGAGGACTGGACGCTTTGAGGAACAAGTTTTATTTTCCCCCCCCCCCCCCCCCCTGACTTCTTCTCAGGCGAGCGGGACGGGAGCGCGTAAATTGGCGAACGGCATCGGCTTTAAGCTGACCGTTATTATTTCTACCGTCTTGTTGGCCGTCTTCGCAGGAAAATCCACCTACGATGCCGTCACGGACTATGCAAACGAAATCGAAGAAAACGTTTCGGACACCACCGCGCAGAATCAGCTGCTCGCGTCGAGTTTGGAGCGCACCTTTGCTGAAGTTCACCAAACCTGCCTCGACTTGGAAAGTCTGGTGCAATTTGAAATGACCCTGCCGCCCTCCGAGCGGAGCCGCGCGCGTATCATTGAATACACGAAAAAACTGTTGCAGAAAAATCCTGCAATACAAGGTCTTGCAGCGATGTTTGAACCGAACGCCTTTGACGGCAGCGACGCAGCTTTTGCGGACAACGGCTTTTACCGTTCCGATGGCCGCTTTGTTCCCTACGTCGAACGCGTTGGTACGGACATAAAAGTCAGAATTATCGACGACCTGTACAGCGCATCCATTCCTGAATGGTACACGCGCCCCGTTCGGGAACTCAAGTCGGTAATGGTCTCTCCGTTTAAGTGGGAAAATGTCATCCTCACCACATTCGGCATTCCGATTGTTTACCGCGGCAAAGCGATCGGCGTTGTGAATGCGGATGTCGACGTAACGTCGCTGCAATCACGGCTCGAAAAAATCCCCGGCACGAGAAAGGAGAATTTCAAATTGCTGTGCAGCGGCGACGGAACGATTGTAGCCAACGGTGTCGATTCGTCGGCCATTCTGAAAAACCAATTCGACTTAAATCCCGAATTCAGAGAGCACTTCAAGGCGATTGCCCGCAAAGAGACCGCCGAGCAAACCGCGCTGTCGCACACGTCGGGATTGCGTTCCAAGTTTATTTTGGTGCCGGTTGACGTTTCCGGCGTCGAAGAAAATTGGGCGTTCATTTCGATTACGGCGCTCAGCGTGTTCAGCGCGCAGGCAAACCAGAATCTCAGAAAGACGATTGTGCAGTATGCGCTGATTTTGCTTGGCGTCGTGGTGTTGCTCTACGTGCTCGTGCGTCGGTTTGTGAGCGTGCCGCTGCAATTTACGAGCGATGCGCTCCGGAACATTGCGCAGGGCGAGGGCGATTTGACGGTACGGCTGCCCGTGCGCGGCAAGGACGAGATTGCAGAGCTTTCCGAGTATTTCAATGAGACGATTGCAAAGATCGGGAGCGCGATAAAGTCCGTCGACGACAACTCCGGCGTGATGCAATCGATCGGCGACGAGCTTTCGAGCAACATGACCGAAACTGCGAGCGCGCTCAACGAAATTTCCGCCAACATCGAAGGCGTGAAGGAACAAGCGATGACGCAGGCCGCGAGCGTTACCGAAACGGCGGGAACGGTCGAGGAAATCATCCGCACCATTGAAAACCTCAACGGCAGCATCGAAAGCCAGTCGGCGAGCGTCGTGCAGTCGTCCGCGTCGGTTGAAGAGATGGTTGCGAACATCGCGTCGATCACGCAGTCGCTTGAAAAGAGCGACAACATGGTGAAGATGCTCGCCACCGCTACGTCCGAAGGCAAAACGACGCTGCAAACTTCCAATGCCGTCACACAGAAAATCGCCGAGGCCTCCGGCGGCTTGCTTGAGGCGAGCTCCGTCATCCAGAACATCGCAAGCCAGACCAACCTGCTTGCCATGAACGCCGCCATCGAGGCCGCGCACGCAGGGGAAGCGGGCAAAGGCTTTGCCGTCGTCGCCGATGAAATCCGGAAACTCGCCGAAGAATCGTCCGCACAGGGCAAGGCCATCACCGACACCTTGAAGAAGCTCAGCGACGAGATTGCGGGCTTGTCCGCATCCTCCAAAACCGTCGAAGAAAAGTTCAACGCGATCTTCCAGCTGTCCGAAAACGTCCGCGGCATGAGCGCAGAATTGACCTCCGCGATGAAGGAGCAGGAAAACGGCAGCCGCGAAGTCCTCTCCGCCATCAAAACCATCAGCGCCGTCACCGCCGAAGTCAAAGACGGCTCCGAAGAAATGCTCACCGGCGGCAAAGGCGTCGCCCAAGAAATGCAAAAACTCGACCGCTTGACGGCAGAGATCAAAGACTCGATGAATGAGATGAGCGCAGGCGTAACGCAGATTAATAATGCGGTGCAGGAAGTCAACGAGCTCGCGCAGAAGAACAAAGATAGTATCGAAGGATTAGCCGGGGAGGTAAGGAAATTTAAGGTATAAGGCGGTCGGAGGAACGGGCACTTCCATGAATGAGGTTCGGCCGCCTGCCTCCAGTTTCGCTCGCGCGAAACTGGCTAGCAACTCGCGGATGTTGGAGGGGGTAGTCTCAGCAACAAGAAATAGTTTTCGCCGTCGGGAAGTTGTACTTTCCGGCGGCAGTTTGTTTTAACGCGCGCGTGATGGATGTGCTGTTAACACGACGGGCGGGGGCGGTCGGAGGAACGGATTTACATGATGGTAGAGGCTCGTCCGGCCGCTTCCAGCTTCGCTGGAGCGAAACTGGTAAGCAGTTCGCGAGGGTTGCATCTAGCCTGTTTTGCCTACCGGCAAAACAGGAGGCGGACGGTCGAGCCATTCCAACATTCACGTCCCCCTTTCCCCGTCCGCCCGGGCACTTACATGATGGAGGAGCTCAACCCACAACGAGTTTGCCTCCGGCAAACTCGGGCAGGCTGCAAGACCGGTATTTTTCACACGATAAATAGCCGCGTCTGTCCTCGATCTACAACAAGTTTGCCTCCGGCAAACTTGGGCAGGCTGCAAGACCGATATTTCTTTCACGACAAATAGCAGCAGCCTGCTCCTGCATTGAGCCATCCTCTGAATTCGGGTACACTCGGCGCCTACGGACTGCCGCATGCGCTTTTGAAAATCTGCGGCGGCTATGCGGATGCGGGGCAACTTTCTTCTATAATATCTACTGTTTACGGCGTCCGTTTTAAGGGGGCATGGCTATGGCTGACTATAAAGTTTTTCCGAATGCGCCGGAGGGGACTCCTGAGTCCAAATTCGTTCACCTGCACGTTCATTCTGATTATTCGCTTTTGGACGGAGCGTCAAAAATAGATACGCTGGTTGCGCGTGCAAAGGCGCTCAATATGAAGGCGCTCGCGCTCACCGACCACGGAAATATGTTCGGCGTGCTGAATTTTTATCACTTGTGCCGGAAAAACGGAATCAATCCTATCATCGGCGAAGAATTTTACGTTTCCGAAAATGACCATACCGTCCTTGAGCGCAACCGTTACGGCGGAAAGTATTATCACCTTATTTTGTTGTGTAAAAATGAAATGGGCTACAAAAATATGTCATGGCTTTCGAGTATCGCGTTTCAAGAAGGACTGCATTTCGGAAAGCCCTGTATCGATTTTGAACTGCTCAAAAAATATCACGAGGGAATCATCTGTCTTTCCGCCTGCATTCAGGGCGTTATTCCGCAAATGCTCCTGCACAATGACGATGAAGAAGCGGAAAAGACTGCGCTTATGTACCGCGATTTGTTCGGCGCGGAAAATTATTACATCGAAGTGCAGGATCACGGGCTTGACGACCAAAAATATGTCGCCAAAAAACTTATCGCGCTTTCCAAAAAACTCGGCATTCCGATGGTGCTCACGAACGACGTTCACTATTGCAACCGCGATGATGCTGAAGCGCAGGACGCGCTGCGCTGTATCGGCTTCAAGAAACTGCTCAACGAGCCGCACCAGACAATGGGCGGCGGACGCTCCGAGTGGTTTTTAAAAAGCGACGCGGAGATGGCATCTCTTTTCCCTGACTATCCTGAACTTTTGTCCAATTCGCTGAAAATCGCGGATATGTGTAAGTTGGAAATCAAGCAGTACGACACGCAGGAATTAAAAGACTGTCTTCCGTGCGTCGCAATTCCCGAACCGTTTAAGACGCAGGACGAATACGTGCGGCACATTGTCGATGAGGGCTTAAAAAAACGCTACAAGGAAGTTACAAAAGAGATTCAAGAACGTGCGGACTACGAACTCGGTATCATTTTCAATATGGGCTTTTCCGGCTATTTCCTTGTGGTGTGGGAGTTTATCAACTGGGCAAAAAAGCATGACAAGCCCATAGGTCCCGGACGCGGTTCGGGCGCAGGCTCGCTTGTCGCTTACGCAATGGAAATTACCGACATCGATCCGTTCAGATTCAAGTTGATTTTTGAACGCTTTTTGAATCCGGAGCGCGTTTCCATGCCCGACTTTGACGTGGATATGGACTACGATTTTAGGCAGGACATTATCCAGCATACGCGCGAACTCTACGGCGAGCCGCAGGTCGGGCATATTATTACGTTCGGCACGCTGAAAGCCAAGCAAGTACTTGCAGACGTGGGACGCGTGCTCGGCATTCCTTTAAGCGAAGTCAATATGCTCAAAAAATGTATTCCCGACAATCCGAAAGCCAAACTCAAAGACGCATTTACGCCGCCGGACGAAAGTCATTCCGACAACGGGCAGCTCATTCAATACAAGGACGACCCGCGTTACAAAAAACTTTTTGAGCTTGCGTTCAAATTGGAAAACATCAACCGCAACACCGGCTTACATGCCTCCGGCATGGTTATTTCGCGCACACCGCTGCCGGATTGGGCTCCCGTTTTTAAAGACCCAAAAACAGGAGAAGTCGGCGTGCAATACACGATGGACATTATTGAGCCGTGCGGACTGGTAAAGATGGATTATCTGGGCTTAAAGACGCTTTCGCTCATTCGGTACGCGGAAAATATCATCAACAAACACAAAAAGCCCGGAGAGCCGCTGTTCCGCGCAGACCAAGTGAGTGAAACGGACGCGGAAACATTCGAACTTTTCAGCCGCGGAGACACGGTTGCAGTGTTCCAGTTCGAATCCCCCGGAATGCAAAAGATTTTACGGCAGGCAAAGCCCCACCGTCTGGAAGATTTAGTCGCCTTGAATGCGCTGTTCCGTCCGGGACCGATGGACTATATTCCCAACTTTGTTGAAGGCAAGTTCAATCCCGAGAAAATCCGCTATCCCGATGACTGCCTTAAAGACATTCTCGAAGAAACGTACGGCGTTATGGTGTACCAAGAACAGGTCATGCAGGTTGCGCAGCGGATTGCAGGCTTTTCGCTCGGCGGCGCGGATATGCTCCGGCGTGCGATGGGAAAAAAGAAAAAAGAAGTCCTTATGGATAAAAAGAAGGAATTTGTTGACGGCGCGCTTAAAAACAATTTTTCCGAAAAGCACGCAGAAGATATCTTCAATATAATGGTGCCGTTTGCAGGCTACGGTTTTAACAAATCGCACGCGGCGGCGTATTCGGTGGTCGCGTACCGCACAGGCTGGCTTAAATGTCATAAGCCTGCGGAATTCATGGCGGCGAACCTCACGAACGAAATTACGTCAACGGACACACTGCCGGAATACATCGCGGAAGCTAAACGCATGGGCATTCCTGTTGACCCGCCGGACGTAAACCTCTCCGACGTTATCTTTGACGTGGTTGACGGGCACATCGTCTTCGGTCTCAAGGGAATCAAGGGGATGGGCGAAGAAGCGTCGCGGACGATTATTAAAGAGCGCGAAGAAAACGGCGAATACAAAAGTTTTATGGACTTTTTGCAGCGCGCGGGTGTAAAAAGCGTCAACGGCAAGCGTCCGCTCAACAACAAAGCGATTGAAGTCCTCATAAAGACGGGTGCATTCGATAACTGCGGTGCGCCCAAGCACGACGGAGACCCCGACTTGCGCAAAAACCGCGCGACGCTTTTTCATAATCTGGAAAACGCCGTCAAATACGCGGAAAACCGCATGGAAAGCGAAGCGCAGGGGCAGGCGGACTTATTCGGCGATACGGAAGAACAAACTTTCGTCGACTTTGTGTACGAGGAAATGCCTAATCTTCCGCCGATGGAACAGCTCAATCAGGAAAAAGAGTTCATCGGCTGTTATGTCAGCGGTCATCCGCTCGACGAATACGAAAAAGTCATCAAAAATTCGATAACGCTTACTTCAAAAACGATTGACCGCGCGGCAAAAGAAGCCAAAGCGGAAAAAGACGCAGCTGCCGCAGCGGGCGTGCGCTACCGGCGAGCGGGAGACAGCGGTAAAACGTATACGGTATTGGGTTTTCTTGAATCAATCAGAACAATCCGCACAAAAGCGGGAAAGGATATGGCGTTTGGCAAATTGCAAGACTACAGCGGCGTTATCGAATTGACGTTTTTCCCAAAAATCTGGGAGGAATTGGCGCCGCGCGTGCATGAAGGCGAAATCTGCGCGTTCAAGGGCACTGTTGACGGAAGCCGCGAGCCGCCTTCGTTCCTCGTAGAAAGCATAGAAGACCCGCGCACGCTTAAAGAGCATTCGACAAAAGAAGTGCATATCGAACTTGACTCAAGCTTTACCGGCGAAGCGCACATCGCAAAACTCAAGGACTTTTTATTCGGTAAAGCCGGTTCCTGTAGCCTTTTTTTCCATATCGACATCGGCCGCAGTACCTATATCGTACGCGCAAACCAGCAGTTGACCGTCCAGCCGGACAAAGAAACCGTCGCCGCCCTTGCCGATATGCCCTACGTCAAAGACGTCTGGACGGAATAGGGGGGCTGGAGGTTGTGAAGGCGAGACTCCGGTGTATGCGGAGGGGCATTGAGGGGGAGTGCCCATGCACCTTCCCCGAATGGGGGCGGAGTTTGCGGGGTGGCTGGAATTAAGAGGTGGCCATCGTTTCTTTGTGTGTCTTCTCTACCGGTTTTCTGTCTAAACTCTTTATTTCAGTGAAAGCTCTCTATCCTCAAAGGTCTGGCAGTATGCAAGTAATGGCGGTGGCATAGCTTGTCGTGTGTGTGTCTTCGGTGTGTACGGAGGGAGCATTGAGGGGGAGTGCCCATGCACCTTCCCCGAATGGGGGCGGAGTTTGCGGGGTGGCTGGAATTAAGAGGTGGCCATCGTTTCTTTGTGTATCTTCTCTGCCGGTTTTCTGTCTAAACTCTTTATTTCAGTGAAAGCCCTCTATCCTCAAAGGTCTGGCAGCTTTTTTCTTGACACTCATCACGGAGCTTTGTGGAGGTAAAGATTGCGAAAGAAGTGGCGGTGCAAGGAGTTTTTGGTGCTGGGCGAGTATATAAAAGGCGATTTGCGGTGCAGAGGCTCGGAAGCGAGTGCAGTGGAAGGAGGAAATAAAGCTGAAGTAGTCGACTTGGTTTACGGCATGGCATATTTCGTTTCTGGATTGTGTGTGGGGCGAGTATTTGGAAGAGCATTGTGCGGTGCGGGGGTTCAGAGCGGACTGTCTGCCAGTATCGTATTTGCCGAATAGGAGGGCTGGTAGTGGACTGTGGCACTATTGCAAACAAAACGAGAGGCTTGTTTATCGATGCAAAGGCTAAGTCTGCATTTGTAGGGATCGTTTTGAGAGGTGGTGGTATTGTGCGGAGATTTTTTGGGGGAACGGAGACATAGTCCACAGAAGAGCTATACTTGAAATCAAGCAAGTTAGAGTTGCTGACGACTTTTCCGCAATATGCCTCCCGCGCCAGACCAATTTCCCGAGATTATTAAAAAACTTGCGCTCTGCATTTTCTGGAGCTATAATTCTATGCATGGAAAGTAAATGTGTAAAAGTACCTCCAACTGGCGAGGTGATAGCGGCTCAGACGCCGTGTGTGGTGGTTTTGTCGGCGCGGAATGATGTTGCGGCGTTGTGTTTTCGCGCGGTCGGCAGTGCGCTGCCTGTCGTTTGTGTAAACCTAATGGAAAATCTGCTGCCTTATTTGCAGGAGCCGTCGGCAAATACATTGTTTTTAGTCGATTGCACCGCACTTCAAGCCCGATCATTGCATTTATTTCTATCTAAAATATTCGATTTTCTGGGGCGCGTGATTTTCCTTGCGCCGCACGGCTCATCGCAGGATATCATATTCACGTTGCATAAGCATGGAGCCTCAATAATTCCGTTCCCCTGCGGCGTTGGAGATCTGCGCGAGCGCTTACTTTTGCGTCACATCGGCGCGGCGCAGCAGACCAATGCCGACTTACGTGAAACTTGCCTCAATGAGTTTGCCGGCGTATCGCAGGCGGCACAGCAAGTTCGTCAGCAAATTGCGCGACTCGCCGAATCGAAGATTTCCGTCCTCCTGTTGGGCGAAACGGGAACGGGCAAGGGGCTGGTCGCCGGCTTGATTCATAAGGCCTCGCAGCGAAAGTCGAAGCAGCTGTTCCACATCAATGCGGCGACATTGCAGGATGAGCTGGCCGTCAGCGAGTTGTTCGGCACGACGCGCGGGGCGTTCACCGGTGCCATCGAAAAATGCGGGTATTATGCCGAAGCGGACCACAGCTCGCTGTTTATCGATGAAATTGCAAGCCTTTCGCTCAGTGTGCAGGCGAAGCTGTTGTGCGTTCTGGACAGCGGGCATTTCAGTAAAGTCGGCTCCACAAAGGAATTAAGTGCGGATGTCCGGCTGCTGTCGGCGGCAAACGAGGATTTGCAGGAATGCATTGCGCGCCGCCGGTTCCGTGCGGATTTGTATTATCGAATTTCGGATGCTATCATCCGCATTCCGCCGCTTCGGGAACGGCGCGAGGACATTCCCGCCATTGCTACGGCATATTTGAATCGCATCGGTTTCCTCCGCAAAACAATTGACGGCCTTGCGATGGACGTTCTGGTCAACCGTGACTGGCCGGGCAACGTCCGCCAGCTGGAAAAATGCCTGTACGTTGCCTGCCAACTGTCCAAAGGGCGCGACATTATCCGGCCCGACGATTTGAGTTTTTAGGCGGCCGACACGGAGTCACATCGCCGGAGGCTATGCGGATGGAGAAATGCATTTGGAGCGGCACTGAGATAACTGTTTGTAGACTCTGTGGAGGCCTCTTGGGGAGGAGTTTCAGGTTCTCTTACAGTGTTGATTATTGTTCGGCGGGCGGATTTTTTTGTCTAGCGGAGCGTCGATTTATTTTTATCAAAAATATGTTTTTTTGTGGAACTTGCTTGTAGGAAAATCGGTAAATCATCGTAGCGTATTCGCTGCCTTGATGAATATGAGTGTAGGGCTCGATCCTATCACTGTTGCCACCTGCTTAAACCATGAAAGCTGCGTAATACCTTCCTCCTAAGCCATGCCCCAGCGAGATACCAAAGGTGCAATGTCCACATACCCACCCGATGGAGCGCACAGGTTCCTTATCGGAGGCTTCCGCTGCCTAAAAGATTACAGTGCAATGATTACCATAAAAAATGGGTGAAGATACTGAGGCGGCATATCATATTTTTTCTATATAGTAGGAAGGGCAAGGGGGATATCTGTTCCAGCCGCCTGCAAACACGGCTGCTGCTAAAATTACGGCAGACAGGAAGCCGAACTGAGTTCGTCAAATCGGCGTATCCTGTCTGCCGCAAAGAGAAGTGTCCGCTACCGGTTATGCGCCGTTTTACGGCTGCAGCGGTGCGAAACGATCGTTTTGTACGCCCAGATGGGACGCATGGCTTTTATACGTGTCAACCTGATCTGCGGGCACTTTTATGCTGCCGCTGCCTAAAGCATAGCAGCCGTTAAAAATACCGCTTTTAAATCCGCTGCTATACTTGCATTTCATGGTAACGGAAGCAAGAGCATTGCACTGGTAAAAAGCCTCCTGTCCGATAGCCGTAACGCTTGCTGGTAAGCTTACGCTGGTAAGCGCCTTGCACTCGTAAAAAGCATTCTGCCCGATACTTGTAAGGCTTGCCGGAAAGCTTACGCTGGTGAGCGCCTTGCAACGGGAAAAAGCCCCGTAGGCGATAGTCGCTAATTTTTTACAGGCGGAAAGGTTAGCCTCTTGCAGCTTTTCGCAGCTCCCAAAAGCCTCATTCCCAATACTTGTAACACTTGCCGGAGTGCTCACGCTGGTAACTGCCTTGCAGCTAGCACCATCTACAACAGCCACCTGCAAACACGGGTGCTGCTAAAATTACGGCAGACGGGAAGCCGAATTGAAGTCGTCAAATCTGCGTATCCCGTCTGCCGTAAAGGGAAGTGTTGCTACCGGCTATTTGCCGTTTTACGGCTGCAGCGGTGCAAAGCAATACCTTTCTACGCCCAGATCGGATGCATGGCTTTTATACGTGCCAAGCTGATCTGCAGGTACTTTTATGCTGCCGCTGCCTAAAGAATAGCAACGCGTAAAAATATTCTTTCCAAATTCGCTGTTATATTTGCACTTCATGGTAACGGAAGTAAGCGCTCCGCAGCCGTAAAAAGCATTCTCCCCGATACTCGTAACGCTTGCCGGGATGCTTACGCCGGTAAGCGCCTTGCACTCGTAGAAAGCCCACTGCTCGATAGTTGTAATACCTGTTGGAAAGCTCACGTTGGTAAGTGCCGTGCAGCTGGAAAAAACACCATTTTCGATACTCGTAACGTTTGCCGGAATGTTTTCGTCGGTAAGTGCCTTACAATTGGAAAAAGCAAAACCTTCGATTAGCGTCAATTTTTTACAAGTGGAAAGGTCGGCTCCTTGCAGCTTTTCGCAATCGGAAAAAGCATGGCCCCCGATAGTCTTAATGCCTGCCGGAAAGTTCACGCCGGTAAGTGCCTTGCAGTTTTCAAAAGTGCCGTCTTTGATTTTTGTCAATTTTGTACAGACCGAAAGGTCAGCTCTTTGCAGCTTTTTGCACTTGGAAAAAGCTGCCGACTCGATAGTCGTAATGCTCGCCGGAAAGCTTACGCTGGTAAGCGCCTTACAGCCGGAAAAAGCGTTATCTCTTATTTCCATCAATCTTGTACAAGTGGAAAGCTCGGCCCCTTGCAACTTTTCGCAACCGGAAAAAGCGTAGCCCCTGATACTCGTAAGGCTTGCCGGAAAGTTCGCGCCGATAATCGCCTTGCAACCGGAAAAAGCCTCCTGCCCGATAGCCGTAACGTTTTCCGGAATGCTTACGCCGGTAAGCGCCTTGCAATTGTAAAAAGCTTGCTTGTCGATAGTCGTTAATTTTGTACAGGCGGCAAGGTTTGCCTGTAGCAGCTTTTCGCAGCCCCTAAAAGCCTCCCTTCCTATAGTCGTAACGCTTGCTGGTAAGCTTACGCTGGTAAGTGCCAGGCAATAGGAAAAAACGTTATTTTCGATTGTCGTTAATTTTGTACAAGCGGAAAGGTTTGCCTCTTGCAGCTTGTAGCATCCCGAAAAAGCGCTCTGCCCGATATCCGTAACGCTTGCCGGAATGCTTACGCTGGTAAGTGCCAGGCAAGCGGAAAAAGCGTTATTTTTGATTGTCGTTAATTTTGTACAAGCGGAAAGGTCAGCTCCCTGCAGTTTTTTGCAACTTTCAAAAGCCTGCGTCCCGATAGTTGTAATACCTGCCGGTAAGCTTACGCCGGTAAGTGCCTTGCACTCGTAAAAAGTCCGGTAGCCGATTGCCGTCAATTTTGTACAAGCGGAAAGGTCAGCTCCTTGCAGTTTTGCGCAACCGGAAAACGCCTCCTCTCCGATAGCCGTAACGCTTGCCGGAAAGCTCACGCTGGTAATCTCCGCGCAGTTTTTAAAAGCGTAGGAGTCGATTTGCCCTACCCATGCAGGTATATGTGCGTTCCCGTTGGATGGAATGACATAGTAACCGGTAACGGCGTAGGTTCCGTCGTCTTCTTTGCGAATTTTGAGCGTGTGCAGGGCGGAGGAAACGGTTTTGCCTGCAAGCGTCAGCGTTTCCGTTTTACCGATGATGCTGTCATCGCTTAAATCCGGAATGGTATAGCGCGCCTCTATTGTGACGCTGTCTTTTACTTCTGCGCCCGATACTGTCCCGCCGAGCGCGGATTGTATGGAAGAAAGCATATCTGCGCTTAACGTATCAAAATTTTCTCCCAAGATGGTCAGCGTGTCTTCCGTGCCTTCGCGGTCGGGCGCATAACCGGGAAGGTACAGGGCCGTCAGTTTTATGTCGCCCAAAATGCGCACCAGTTTTTTTATCCGGTCCCGTGCGGAATATGCGGTCTCATGCAGGGCCTTTTGCTGCGCTTGAATGGAATAAGTGCCCGGCTGCGGCGGTATGGCGATATTTGCAACGGTCACCGACGTACCGTCAGCGTTTGCCGTTCCGTCAAAGTCGGAGCCGGTAAAGCGCACGCCCGCCGCAAAACCGTCTACGTCAAGGTTTGAGCCGTAGAGCGTAACCGTCATCACGTCGCCTGCAGCCGCTTTAAGCGCTCCGTACGCGTCCTTGCCGAATTCCGAGCCGTCCGCTTTCGTTACGCTCATGCGGTCAATATCCGGGGATGCGCAGACTTCCGTTTTCGCTTCAATCGCGGCAACCGGTACCGCTGTGGCGGCTCCATGCTGCTTTATCGACACTCTGAAAGTATAGCGCTTTCTTTCATCCGGCAGCGTGAAGGCGGCGCTCGCCGTCGAATCGTTTGTAATCGTGCAGAGAACGGTGCCTTTGCCGGTGATCTTTATTTCATCCGCTTGGGTAAGGCGAGAGCCGGTTAGCGTAACCGTAACCGTTTTATCGGGATCGTTTTCGGCAATCTTTTTCCGGCTTACCGTAATGTTCGTAACCTCCGCTTGCTCCGACGGCGTAACGCGTATCGACTGCTCGGCGCCTTCGTTTCCAGCATTGTCTACCGGTTTGAGCATAAAACGGTACTGCACGGGCGGGTTTTGCACCGTTACGCCCGGAATCTCGAACTGTTGGATGCCTCCGGCAACGGTTGCGCGCTGCTCAGGCGCGCTGCCTGCGGCGTAAGCAATCTTAATCTCCTTAATGCCGGACTCGTCGGCGGGATCGCGCCATTTTACGACGATTTTCTGCTCCGCCGATTTATATGCCGCCGTCACGTTTGACACGGCTGCAGGCGGCGTTTTGTCGATGTTTTTAATTTCGATTGTTTCAACTTCTCGCCGACCCGCGTTATCGCGCACCGCAACCGAATACAGGCCGTTCGTGCCGACGGTAAACTGACCGCCGGTAATGGCTGCGCCGTTCGCCCAAACCTCTTTCGCACTCTTTGCGCCCCGCATCCATTTGGCTTCTTGCACCGTCGTACTTGAAGAAACCGTTATCGTTACGTCTTCGTGCGTTTTTATTTCTTTTGCGGGATTTTGCACGAGCGTAATGCTCATCACGCTTCCGCCGGCAAGCGTGTGCTGCACGGCACTCTTTACGCCGTTGCTCTTGTCGAGCGTCCGTACCGTGAAAGTGTACGCCGTTCCGTTTTTGAGGCCTGCTGCAATGAAGCTGCCTGCTGCGTCTTTTGCCGCTGCAAGATAAACGGGATTTTTGAGCGTACCGTCCGCCGGTTCCGCGCTGAGCTCGACTTGATACAGGTCTGTGTCGGCAGGATTCTTCCAGCTCAACGAGATTTTTCCGTCGCCTGCCGCCGCTTGCAGCTGCGTTACTTCTGCCGGAGGGGTCTTGTCGCTCGAATCTACCGGTTGCACGGCGCTTTCGCTCTTTACGCCGTTGCTCTTGTTGAGCGCCTTGTCGATTGTCCGTACTGTAAACGCGTACGCCGTTCCGTTCTTGAGGCCTTCTGCAATGAAGCTGCCTGCTGTATCTTTTGCCGCCGCAAGGTAGACCGGATTTTTAAGCGTCCCGTCCGCCGGTTCCGCGCTTATCTCGACTTGATAGAGGTCTGCGTCGGCAGGATTCTTCCAGCTCAACGAGATTTTTCCGTCGCCTGCAGTCGTTTGCAGCTGCGTTACTTCCGCTGGCGGGGTTTTGTCGCTCGAATCGACCGGCTGTACGGCGTTTTCGCTCTTTACGCCCTTGCTCTTGTTGAGCGCTTTATCGATCGTCCTCACCGCAAACGCGTACGCCGTTCCGTTCTTGAGGCCTTCTGCGATGAAGCTAGCGGCCGCGTCTTTTGCCGCCGCAAGGTAGACCGGATTTTTAAGCGTCCCGTCCGCCGGTTCCGCGCTGATCTCTACCTGATACAGATCTGCGTCTGCGGGATTCTTCCAGCTCAACGAGATTTTTCCGTCTCCTGCCGCCGCTTGCAGCTGCGTCACTTCCGCAGGCGGCGTTTTGTCGGGCGCGGGCGTTTTGTCGATATACTCCGGCTCCGCCTTACGGGAGAAAAATCCTGCAGCAAGTACACATACCGCAACGAATGCGGTAACACGTTCTGTCATTTTCATGGCAAACTCCTATAAATTATTTTCCTTTTAGGAAGAAAGAAAAACCTCCGCAGGTGCAGGGGCTTTTCCTTCTCCCGAAAACCGACGTGCCCGCGATCAAAGAGGATGAGACGCTTGTATTTTGAAGAAATCGAATAGGCTGCATCCGCACACGGGCTGCGCTTTCTGATGGTTTTGCGGAAAACTCCCGCGCAAGCGGTGCGTCTGCCCAAAAAAGAGAAAGAACTATTGAGAATGCAGCTTATGCCGCGATTGCTGATTGCTGATAAAAGTATGGAACCGGACTACGTGGCGGACGGAGAAACGCGACATGAAGGACGCAACCGGTCTCCCGCCCGCTGTAAGTTTTGAAGTCTCAAAACTTGTCAACTTGCCGTCTGGCGACGGACGGCAAAGCAAGCGCGGTGTAAGCACTTGAAAATCTTTTAAAATACGCGGAAAATACAAATCGCTTTAGAAAAAGGCCGGGCGGGAATGCGTTTCTTTGCGTTCGGCGGAATTTCAATGAGGATGGAGAAAAAGTGAAGGTACGTTTTTGGGGCGTCCGGGGGTCAATTGCGGCGCCTTTAAGTTCCCTGCAAATAAAAGCAAAGATTACGGCGGTGGTTCAGCGCGTCGGCGTGAACGACCTTGCTTCTCCCGATGCGCGCGAACGGTTCATCTCCAATCTACCCGACTGGATTTTCGGCACGACCGGCGGGAATACGCCGTGCCTTGAGCTGCGCGGTTCCGACGGGACGGAAATTATTTTGGACGCAGGAACGGGCATCAGGGCGCTTGGGCACGCGCCGGATTTGCCGCAAGACAAGCATTTCCACCTCTTTTTTTCGCATTTCCACTGGGATCACATTCAGGGACTGCCGTTTTTTGATCCGGCATACGATAGCGACACGGTGTTTGACGTGTATTCGGCACAGGAGAATGCGCGGGAGCTTTTGACGACGCAGCAGGAAAACCCGTATTTCCCCGCACATTTCAGCGCGCTTACGCCGCATTTCAACTTTCACACCGTAACATCCGGCGTTCCGCTGAAAGTCGGCGGCATTACGGTCAATTCCTGCGCAATGTCGCACCCGGGCGGTTCGCAAAGTTTTGTGTTCATCGAAAACGGCAGAAAGTTCGTCTACGCGACGGATGTTGAATTGTCGCAGCGCGATTTTGCTTCAACGCCGGAACATGAATCCGTATTCCGGAACGCGGATTGCATTGTGCTGGATTCGCAATATACGGTTGAAGAAGCGCACCGGAAGGTGAATTGGGGGCATTCGGCGTTTTGCAATGCGGTCGACTTTGCGGTGAATTGGGGGATAAAGCAAATGTTTTTGTTCCATCATGAACCGGCTTACGACGATAAAAAATTGAATTCCATTTTGAATTCCGCCCGCTGGTACGCGCAGTACATCATTCATTCGGATATAGAGATTTTCCTTGCGGTTGAAAACCGCGAAATTGAGATTTGACGGCCGACTATGAAAGGATCGATGCGGCTTCCGTTCAAATTGATGATCAAAATCGCTGCGGCGGCCGTCTGTCTTGCGCTTGCGGCGTTGGCCGGCGGCATCTTCGCGTTGCATCGCGCAGCTTTACCGCCGGACGCAAATGATACGGCTTCAATGCGCGTTGCGGTGCCTGCGGGAATGACGGCGCGCGCGCTTGCGTCGGAGCTTGAAGGGCGCAAACTTATCCGGAGCGGCAGGCTGTTTTATTTTGCGGCGCGTTTTCCGCTCGTAAAGCGGCTTCTGACGGGAAACGGCGCTCCCTTTCTGCTTAAAAGCGGGGTTTACCGCCTCGGCGGCGCGATGAGCCTTCGGCAAACGCTGCTCATTCTTTCAGAAGGCGAACAGGAATACATCCGCGTTTCGATTCCGGAGGGGCTGACAATATCGAAAATTGCGGCGCGGCTTGAAGCGGCTGACATCTGCCCTGCAAAAGATTTTATTGCGGCGGCGGCGGATCCCGCATTGCTTGCCGAATACCGCATTCCTGCGCGGAGCTTTGAAGGCTACCTGTTC
This sequence comes from uncultured Treponema sp., assembly GCA_963543045.1. Lineage (GTDB taxonomy): Bacteria > Spirochaetota > Spirochaetia > Treponematales > Treponemataceae > Treponema_D. The sequence goes on along the minus strand of CAUTZW010000036.1, from coordinate 10,452 downwards.
CCCGATACGTATTTTTTTATTCCGGGAACGGCCGGTACGGACGCTTTAGTGAAGATGGCTGATACTTTTTTTGAACGGATAAAAACGATGCCCGGTTTTGCGGATATGGATTTTGAACGGCTGCATCGGACGGTCATTCTGGCCTCAATCGTTGAACGCGAATACCGACGCGATGATGAAGCGCCCCTCATCGCAAGCGTTTTTCAAAACCGGATTACGCACAACATCGGCTTGTATTCCTGCGCGACGGTGGAATATGTTATTACAGAAATTGAAGGGCGACCGCATCCTGATGTGATTACCTATGCCGATCTTGCAATTGAAAGTCCGTACAACACCTACCGATGCGCGGGGCTGCCTCCGGGCGCAATATCGAATCCGGGAGAGGTTGCGTTGCGCGCGGCCGCAAATGCGCCGAAGACCGACTATTATTTTTTCCGGCTCACCGATGGGGCTTCCGGCACGCACGTGTTCAGTAAGGATTTTGCCGAACACGTCAATCAAGGCGCGCGCTACCGAACCAAGAAAACGGCAGGCCGCTGATGCGCTTTATTTCAGAAGAAACCGTGCGCACGGTGGAAAACGCTGATATCATCGGCATTATCGGCGAGTACACCAAACTTGAGATGCGCAGCGCAAATGATTGGTGGGGCTGCTGCCCCTTTCATGGAGAAAAGACTGCATCCTTCCATGTTGACGGCGATAAAAAGTTTTACTACTGCTTCGGCTGTCATGCCGGCGGAAATGTTATCAATTTCGTAAAAGAGCAAGAAAAAATCTCCTACTACGATGCGATTGAGCTGCTTGCGCGGCGACTAGGCATTCCCATAGCCTATGCAGACGGCGGCACAGAACGCGCGGACCCGAAAATCAAACTGATTGCCGAATATACGGAATTGTATGAGCGATGCGCGGCAATGTTCCATTATGTGCTTACCGAAACGGAACAGGGCAAGGGGGCGCTGCGCTACATCACGGAACGCGGCATCTCTCTGGAGACGGTGAAGAAATTTCAGCTCGGTTATGCGCCGGCTGACCGGAGATGGCTTAAAAACTTTCTGCTCAAAAAGAATTTCAGCAAAGACTTCCTCGATGAATCAGGGTTGTTCAGCAAAAAATATCCGGATATTGCCTTCTTTTCCCATCGCCTGATGTTTCCGATTTACAACCGGCACGGCAAAGTTGCGGCATTCGGCGGACGGCAGCTTGATTCCGATCCCAACAGCCCCAAATACCTCAATTCAGGAGATATGATTCAGTACAAAAAGGGCGAAACATTGTACGCGTTCAATTTTGCAAAGAAAGCGATCAAAGAAGCGAAGAAGGTTATTCTTTGCGAAGGATACATGGACTGCCTTGCATATCATCAGTGCGGCATTGAATATGCGGTTGCGCCGTTGGGAACTGCGCTCACCGAAGAGCAAATAAAAATGGTGCAGCCCTTTATTGAAGAAGCGCTGCTGTCATTTGATTCGGATGCGGCTGGCCGCACGGCAACGGGGCGGGCAATTCTCATGCTGCGGAAACAGGGGATTACGGTGAAGGTCATTCGGCTTTCCGGCGGAAAAGATCCGGCGGAAATAATGAACCGCTACGGGCATGAAGTATTGACTCATGAAGTTGAAAATGCTATATTGGATTCCGACTTTTTATTATCTAGACTGGGGGAGAAGTATTCTCTCGATACTCCCGACGGAAAGCTAAAAGCGTCGCTTGAGTATTTTGCATATATCGATGCAATTCAGTCGGATATTCAGCGGGAGTCGTACCTTGAGCAATTATGTCAGGCATTTAATCTAAAGCCGGAGGCCGTTAAGAGAGATTTCAATAATCGCGAGGAAGCGCACAGGCGTTTGCATACACGGCAGCCAGACGGCAACAGCGAAGAGCTTTCCATAAAACCGACGGCGGAATTGCGGTTCGTGCTGGCAATAATAGCCGACTTAAATAGATACAAAACAATACGCGCTGAACTTTCCCCCGATGACTTTGATGATCCCCATGCCGCCAAGCTTATGACTGTTTTGGAGGAGTGTTTTAAAGAAGATTCGCTATCATTGAGCAGTGTGTTGAATGTATGCAACGATAGGCCGTTAGCCAATCTGATAACACAGAGAATTTCATTGGGCGAGTTTAAGGACTACCCTGAAAACGCCGTGTCGGATTCAATCAAACTGATAAAGAAAAAAAGCACGGAACGGAAGCGGGATGAATTAATGTCCCGCATTCGGCAATTTAAAGTGCTCACTGCCGATGATCAAAATCAATTAAACGAACTCCTTTCGGAAAAAATGGAGCTTGATAAACTGCTGAAGCATTAGAAAAGCGGCGGTACCTGCGGAGGACAGGGCGCGGCCGTTTTCGTCGTTTTTATAAGACTTTCGCTTATGAAACGGCGGGTTTCAAAGTTGGCGTTGATTGCGCGTGCATCACGATTGGTCAGCGTCTCCTTAATCGATGTACAAAAAGGTAAAAGGCGGATGGATCAGAAAGACAATTCTTCAATGCAGAAAATCCTTGACTATGTAAAGGATAAACAGGTTATAACGTGGGGCGAAATTGCAGCCCTTGCGGCGCAGGGCGGCCCGGATTCTCCCGACATGGAACAGATTGCTGAGTTTTTAGTCTCGAAAAATGTTCAGGTGATGGAGCCGAACGAACTTTCCGACGATGTTGAACCGACGCCGGAAGAAGTGGAAGAAGCGCAGGAAGATGAAGGGCTGTTAGAAGAAGCGGACGACGAAATTCAGGAAAAGGCTCCGGAAATATGCGAAATAAAAGAAGACGCATACGATAAAACGAAACTGGTAAACGGCGATAAAGAGGTGAGCGTCGATGACCCGATCCGTTTGTATCTCCGCGAAATCGGGAAGGAAAATCTTCTGACTGCCGAACAGGAAGTTACGTTGTCCAAAGAGATGGAGAAAGGCAAGAACATCATCAAAACCGTTTTGCTGAATTCCGGCATTATGATTCCCGAATTTTTTTCGATCGCGCTGAAGGCGTTTACCAGAACCGATATCCATGAGCCGGGGCGTTCCCGCAAAGAAATCAATGATGAGCAGGCGGAAAAGAAGCATCTGCGGCTGTGCTACGGCGAATACATAAAGCCGGTGCTTTCGGAAATGAAGCGTTACATGGCGATAAAAAAGCAGATTTTCGAATCCGGGCAGACGAGCCGCATTTTTGAAGATCCGCAGCTTATTGCATTGCGCAACAAAATCCAGCCGCAGCTGCAAAAAATCGACATTCAAACGGAAGAATTGGAGCGGTTCAATCAAAAATTCCTTGATGCGACGATTAAAATCAACGACTTCCGCCAAGAGCAGGAACGCAAGATGCGCGAACTGAGGATTTCCAATCCCAGTGAACTGAGAAGTTTGGGACGCCGCATTTCGATTCGCTCGGAATCCGCAAAGCTTGAAGCCGAACTGAATATGACGACGGACGATATCCGCGACATTTATACCCAGATTCAAAAGATTGACCGCAAGCTGCACCGGTTGGAATACGAATTCGAAAATACCATCGATGAGATTCTTGAAAAGGCGAAAGAAATTCGGGACGGAAGCGGCAGGATGGAGCGCGCAAAAAATCGTCTGATCAATGCGAATCTGCGTCTTGTCGTTTCGATCGCAAAAAAATACACGAACCGCGGCCTGCAATTCTTCGATCTGGTTCAGGAAGGCAACATCGGCCTCATTAAGGCGGTCGAAAAGTTTGAATACCGCAAAGGATTCAAGTTTTCGACATATGCGACATGGTGGATTCGGCAGGCGATTACGCGCAGCATTTCCGATCAGGCGCGCACGATCCGCGTTCCCGTCCACATGATTGAACAAATTAATAAGGTTGTGCGCGAGTCGCGGCAGCTCATGCAAAAGCTCGGCAGAGAACCGACCGACGAGGAGATTGCCCAGCAGCTCGGCTGGCCGCTTACCCGCGTTAAGCAGGTGAAAAACGTTGCCCGCGAACCGATTTCGCTCGAAACGCCGATCGGCGAGGAAGAAGATTCTTCGTTGGGCGATTTTATCGAAGACAAGGACGTCGAAAATCCGGCCTCGAAAACCGCATACCGTATGCTTCAAGAGCAGCTCAAGAGCGTGCTGAGCACTTTGCCGCTGCGGGAACAAGACGTGCTGAAGATGCGCTTCGGCCTTGATGACGGCTATTCCCTTACGCTGGAAGAAGTTGGCCTCTACTTTGATGTTACGCGCGAGCGTATCCGCCAGATTGAAGCAAAAGCGCTGCGCCGTTTACGGCACCCGCGCCGCGCCAACGGCCTGAGAGACTACATCGAAACCTAACGCAATATACTCGGCAGAAAACAGAACCGGCGCGCAAACTGTTTTGCGCGCCTTTTTTATGTTCGGGTGCCGCCGTGAGCGATTGCGGAAAGTAGCAAAGGCCTCCGCTCCCAGTCTAAAGCCGCGTGCAATAAATGTATGATATGGCGGCGATTCGTAAGGCGCATCTACGGACGAAACGGAAAGCTGTTCTGACCGGCAACCGGATTCAGCTCGTCCCATTCGATTCGGCTGCCGCGCTCGCGGAGAGAGAAGCTCCGGCCTTCGGCGGTTTCAAGTGAGTTGAGGTAGGGCGCGCGTGCGGCGCAAGCGGCATCAACGGCAGAAAGACACTCGCCCCCAGTCCAGCGTCGTGCGTAAAAAATGTATGATATGGTGGCGATTCGTAAGGCGCATCTACGGACGAAACGGAGAGCTGTTCTGACTGCCAACCGGTCGCAGCCCGTCCCATTCGATTCGGCTGCCGCGCTCGCGGAGGGAGAAGCTCCGGCCTTTTGCGGTTTCAAGTGAGTTGAGGTAGGGCGCACGTGCGGCGCAAGCGGCATCGACGGCGGAAAGACAGGCACCCCAGTCCAAAGCCGTGCGCAACGAATGTGTGATATGGCGGCGGATTCGTAAGTCGCATCTAGGGACGAAACGGAAAGCTGCTCTGAGTGGCAACCGGATTCAGCTCGTCCCATTCGATTCGGCTGCCGCGCTCGCGGAGTGAGAAGCTCCGGCCTTCTGCGGTTTCAAGTGAGTTGAGGTATGGTGCGCGTGCGGCGCAGGCTGCATCGACGGCGGAAAGGCGGGCGTACAGCTCTCTGCATTCGTCAAAGTCGTAAAGCTCATAGCGGCAGCGGGCGGCACCGAAGAGGGCGGCGGGGTTTGCGGCGTCTTTTTGGAGCGCGCCCTCATACAGTGCGAGCGCTTTACCGTATTCCGCCTGCACAAAATACGCGTGCGCACGGTTTATGATTGCCGGCGCGTAACCGCTTTGCGCGGCGCGTTTGAATTGCGCATCCGCTTTTTCAAAGAGACCGAACCGGCCGTACAGGATTCCCAGTTTGTTGTAAAGCTCTGGCGATTGTTTCGCTGCAATTTCCGATTCCAGCGTTTTGACGGCGGGCGCAATCAGGTCGCTCACATAGCGGTCAAGGCTCCGGCGGAACGCCTCTCCGACCGCACCGGTATCCGGCACGCCGCTTTGCGGTTCGGCATCCGGAATGTTGACGGGCGCATACAGTTCCCACGCTTCCCGTATCGGAAAAAACGCCGCCCGCCCCTGCCGCGCAGCCGTTTGCCACTCGGCCGCCGCCGTATGCCACGCCTTCCGGAAGCCGCCGCCGGTCAGCGTTACTTCAAGCGGCAGCCACACCGAACCGTCGCCGCGCACAATCGCCGCATCCATGTCCGGAATATATTTTTTCGCCTCGTAGCTTTTCAATCCCGTATCGAATGCGATGCAAATATGTTCGGGAATGGTCAGAAAAGCCGTGCGGATATCGAGCGCTTCGAGCATGGAACAGACGAGGATGGACAGGTCGTCGCAGTCGCCGCCGCGATAGGCGAGCGTTTGGTACGGAAACTGCAAGAAATCGACGGAGGCGGAACCGGCATTGTCCGCATACGCGCTGTTCGGATCAACGACGTACTGCATTCCCGCTTGGCCGAGCGCTTCAAAAACCGCAATGGCGTATTGCAGATTGAGCGGTACCTCTGCGCGGAGCTCTGAACGGACGGCGCTTGCCGCATATTTGGCGAATCGCTGTGCAGCGGGTTCCGTCGCGGACACAAATACTGCGGCGCGGCGGTCGTCTTCCCACGTCAGCGCGTTCCGGCCGTACACGGGGAGCGATAGCGTCATAGTGCGCTGCCTCTTTTGCCCGAAATACAAATATTCGACGGACACTTCCGTCTGCATATCCGTTTTCTCCGTCAAATCCAATATGCCTTCATTGAAATACGCCGTCAAATCCGCCGACACGCTTGCTCCCGCCTTGAGCCGGGCGAATCTGCCGCAGACCTTCGGCCGGCTCATGTACCGGCTTTGATAAAAGCTTACGGTTACGCCAGAAACCGCCGCGTCCTCATTGTTGATGATGCGCACCGATGCAAAAGGAGTTTTCGCATACGTCGAATACAGAATGGCAAAAACGGGAGTGAGCCGCTCCGCTTGCACCTGCACGGCGGCATCTTGCGGCATAATTTCATTGAGGTGAAAGGCGATGCCCGACGCGCCGCCTACGGCATTCATAAGCGGACGGGGACGCGCCGCATAGTGCATGAACGAAGATGCAGCATGCACGGACAGCGCATGGGAGACCCGGTAGCCGAACGCGATGCTGCCGCCGCCGGAAAGTCCTTGCAGCGACGCAGCACCCTCCGTCCGGTACATGCCGCCTTCCGCCGCAATGGTCAGGCTCAGGCGGTTGGAAAACGGAATGCGCAAGCCCGCGCCTGCCGTTGCGTTTAAAAGGCTTACCAGCTGAATGTTCGGCAGGACGAGGTTTGAGTAGCCGCCTTTGACAAAGACATCAAAAAAGCGCACGGGACGCACCGTAAATTGCACGTCGCCGCCGAGCCCGTATTCAATCGGCGAGTTTTCAACCGGTTTTTCAAAATGCGGGCTAAGGCCGAGCAGGAATTCAACGCGGGCGCACGCCTGCGATGCGGATGCAAACAATGCGGCGGAAAGCAGCGCACTCCGAATCGCCCGCACGGAATGCCGCGCCCGATTCCCGTGCAGCTGCCGGAACGGCCGTGTCAGCGGAAAAGCCGCGCCGCTCGCTCCGTTCATTGTTCCGCTCCGCTTGCCGCTTGCGCACGCTCAAGACCGCGTTGGGCTGCCGTGTTGGTCGGATCGCGCGTAAGCGCTTTGCGGTACCAGCTTTGCGCGTCGGCATAGCGTTTCTGCAGCACGGCGATGTTTCCTAGATTGTTCATCGCGGAAACCGAACCGCGCGCCACCGCCCGTTCAAATACGCCGGCCGCATCGGCATACATTCCGGCGCGCACGTATAGCAGGCCGAGCGTGTTGAGCCGCCGCTCGTCTTCCCCATATTTTTCCAGTTGCATTTGCGCATCGGCAATCTGCGGCTCAAATTCTTCCTTTATGTAGCGCGCAATGCTCCCTTCCGCCGCTGCTGTTACCGCATCCTCTGCCGGACGGACGTGAATTTCGGTTTTGCTCGCATATCCTGCCGGCGGATAGGATTCCCACGCATCTTTGAGCGCAACGAACGACACGTCCGCCTCCTGCTGCGCCGCTTCCAGCAACGCATCCGCCGCATGATGCCAGCTGTTGATAAAACCTTCCCGCAGCGTCTTCATCGAAAGCGGCAGCCACGCCATTCCGTTTACCGTAAGAACGCGCTCCAAGCCGTTGAACAGCTGCGCCGCCTTATCGATTTCCGTATTCAAACTAAAGCAGACGATAAAATCATCGTCCAGCGGCATAAAGCCCGTTTCAATGCCGACCGATTCAAGCAGCGCCATGTACAGAATGCCGAGGTCATCCGCGTCGCCGCCCTTGTACAGCAACGTCTGGAAGGGATACTGAATGGAATCGACCAAATCAGGCCGCTGGTGATAGGTGCGGTACGGCGTTTTGGCGTCTTCGGCATACTCCATTCCCGAAACCCGCAGCCCCTCAAGGAGATAGAGCGCAAACTGCATGTTGGCGTTTAAGCCGGAATGCAAATGGGCGCGCGCAAGTCCCGCAAGGTACTTTGAAAACTCAAGTGCTTCCGGCGATGCAGGAGAAATAAAACTTGCAAGTGCCGACGGATCCGTCCACTGCATCCGGTTGCGGTTGTAGACGGCAAGGGGCGCCTGAATCACCGCCGTCCGCTTTTTGCCGAGCAGCTCATAATCGATGACGACTTCGCCGAGCAGCTCTCCGTTTTCGCTGAATTGGAGGAGCGCATCGGTAAAATCGGCATACAGATTAAAGACTTCCGAGCGGTGTTTATGAATCAGACGCGCGCTGCCGCATTCGTAGGCGGAACCGGTGTAGCCTGCCGCCCGGAATCGCACGCGGACGTTGCGGATTTCCGCATTTTCGTTGTTCTGCACGCTGAGTTTTCCTGTCGGCGCGGATTTATACGCTTGATACAGGAGCGGGAACAGGCCGGCGTCCTGCGAAACCTTGCAGAATACGTTGCCGGAACTTTTTGCGGCGTCAATGCGGAAGTTGAATGACAAGCCGGCGGTAACGCCTGCAACGCCGGGATTGCCGAACCACGTGTCGTTTTGAAAGTTGAACCATCCGGCTGAAGCGGCAATGGAAACCGCAGGGCTTATCCGGAATGCCGTTTCCGCATAGGCGCGGTACCACGGCGCGTAATGCGTTTTTTTGTCGGTGAGCGCCGCGCATGCGCCGCCGGCAACTCCGCAGCCGAGTTCCAATCGGGAAATCGGAAAACCAAATACGCCGACCTGCAATCCGACCGGAAAGAGCGTTACCAGTTTGTCCGTTCCCTGCGGCAGATTGTTGAAGTTGTTTTTCGGGATGAAAACCGCGCCGGTTTCCGCACCGACGGTTAGAAAATCGGCAAATTGAAATCCCGTATCGAAAAAGACGCTTCCGCCGAGCGGATCGTATTTTGTTCCGCCCGAATATAATACCGGCGCAAAAAAGGACGGCGACGCCCGAAAAGAAAACTCGTATGCGCAAAGCTCCAAGACGGCTGCGGCCAAAAAGAAACCGCCGCAAACCGCCCGTTTCAAACGCCCCGCCGCTGCAACTGCAGAAAACAATTTCATGGTTCAGCCAAGATACTAGGCCGAATGCAGCCGTTTGCGCAAGGGCCGGGCTGGCGTATAAACTTTGTCGTGAGGCTTTAACTTGGATGACCGCCACTCTCACATTTGCGTTCGCAAATGTGAGAGTGGGGTTGTGTTGCTTGCTGAGGCGGGTGAACTTTTCCGCTAGGATTTAAGTTGGATGACCGCCAGCTTCACATTTGCGTTCGCAAATGTGAGAGTAGGACCGTGTTATCTGCTGAGCAGATAAACTTTGCCGTTAGGATTTAGCTTGGTTGACCGCCAGCTCCGAGTTTTGCGGTTGCAAAACTCGCTAGAGGTATCGGCTTATTTGTGCGAGCGGTGTCGGCGGAAGATACGGAGATCAATTTTTAGGGCTTAAAATCCGTGAATAGTGTAAAAATTGATTTCTATGTACATCAGTTGACACCACAATACTTTCATAGTACCGTTGCAATATGTCAATAATGAACACTCCGGCGAATATGAAAAGTTAATTCTTTTTGCCACGCCCTTTTGTACATCTTTTTCCAAAATGTACAAAAATAAAGGGCATTTCATCGTACTTTATACGCACATGCCTCATATTTTACAAGCTATTTCCTCGATTATAACAGACCTTTTCAGCTGCTTCTCTACGCATTCAACGTCGGTCAATGTATTTTATTATCTCTTTTGGGTTTTACGGAAAATTTTCTGGTCTTGCAAAAAAACACATTTCACCGTAAGGTTATGCTGGAGCCGTTCTTCGCAGAGTCGGAACCGTCTTTCCATAAAAATAAATTATATATGTTCGTACAAAATAAGGGGGCTTTATGAAAAAGAAATTAATAATGTTGGCAGTACTGCTGTCTGCTTTATCGGCTTTGCGCAGTAAGTGTTCAATTCTGAAATGCCGCGGTATATTGCTAAAGAATGTGCAGGAAAGGAAGCAATTAAGAGATTTATGGAATTGCATGATAATGGGCATACAGAGTATTTACAATGTCTGATGGTTAGATGCATATCTACCAAGGATACGTCCGGCTGTAACTTTGCCTACACAAAATTGTGTTACGATTAACTAACGTGCGAGGACTCCGTATCGGTTCCGTGTGTACATTTTTAAAGGAGACCTATATGAATTTTGAGAATATTAATAAAGCAGAGTCAAATTTTCTATTTGTCATTTTGTTTCCTGCTGCAATTATTTTTATTTATGTGTCGTATTTATTGTCATACGTGTTTACGGTAGCTGATATTGCAAAACTACTCCCGATTCTTAACAGTAAACCCTATAGTTTACTTATAATAATGTTAGTTTCGTATATTATGGGTATGTTTATTCATGGAATTCGGTATGTCGGTTTTATATATTATAAAATATTTTAAATACTATATAATTTGGCTTTTATCAAAG
>CAUTZW010000035.1:0-27695 GCA_963543045.1 uncultured Treponema sp. | reverse complement strand
TACACGAGCGGTGATATCAGTCGACAACCCGGCGGCCGAGAATGGTCGGCTCTTAGAACCTGTTTAAGGTCAAAGAAATAAGCTATAATACAAATATGAGAAAGTAATATCCAAGCGACATACCAAAAGAACAATTTGAGCACATCCGCCCGTTATTGGAAAGCGGACGGAAAAAGACAGCGCCGAGAAAAGTGGATTTGTATGAAGTATTTTATGCCATACTATATCTACTCAAAAGCGGCTGCCAATGGCGTATGTTGCCTGAAGTTTTTCCCAAATGGAATACCGTTTACTATTATTTCAGCTTGTGGAATAAGGCACAAGATGGGCAGCACAGCCGTTTAGATCAGTGCTTAAAAAAAATTAATTGGTGAGGCTCGTATAAAACAGGGGCACACGTCCTGCAAGAGCAGCTTTCTTATAGTAGATGCGCAGAGCGTTAAAAATACCGACAGCTCCAAAGGCAAAGGATACGATGCGGGCAAAAATATCAGAAATCAAGTGCCATATTGAAATCGATCCTCAGGGACTGCCGCATGCCCTTGCCATAAGAGCAGCCAATGTTACCGACAGAAAGGGCGCCTTGCTCGCTTTTGAGCATAATAAAGATGAATTGACGGAAGTGAAAAGCATTTTGTGTGACGGCGGCTATAGCGCAAGCCGTTTGCCGATGATGTCAAGGCAGTTTTAGGCGAACAAGTGACGGTACAAGCCGTCAAACGCAACGGATTATATACTTTAAAGCCATTCCCAAACGGTGGGGGGGAGGGGGCGGAACGGAGCTTTGCATGGCTTGAAAAGCAGCGCAGGCTTTGGAAAAACTGTGAGAGAAAGTATAATACCGCACTCCAATTTATGATTCTGAGTTTTGTAACTATTCTACTAAGGAGACTTTAAACAGGTTCGTAGAAATAAATGTTTTAAATCGTTCTTCTTCCATCAACATCTGCCTGCAATAACCATCATACGTGTTTGTTTTTTCCGTAGGAATCACAAATGGAACTTCAGTTAAATCGCTATCCGTATCTATGATTTTGTATTTTTTTTGTTCGGCGGCGCCTTTGCTAGGATAAAACAAAAAGCCATGCTTAGAAGAAAATCTCAACATATACATGAGCGTTTTATAATAAATAGCAGTTGCTCGCTCTTCTCCGTATGAAGAGTTTTTATTCAATGGAATATATTTAGCATCAGCAACGAGTTTTTTATCTTTTGAAATATAATCAGGAATAATTTTTTGCTTTTTTTCACTGCCGCATTCTAATAATTTGAAGTTACTGTTTTCTGAAGTATAATGATCAAAATCATTTTGTAACACTGTTGCTATGTACTCTTCCCACAGCCACGCTCCATCAAATAGTATTCCATAAACTCTGGTGCGCGTGTCATCTTTGTATTTTAAGCCTTCATGCCGTAGAATCTGCAAGGATATTTTTTGCAACGAAGTATATTCGGTATAATATGGGTGTTGAATTTCTTTTAGATTGTCTACAAATACTCTTTGCAAATTTTGATGCGAATAAGACGGAGTATTATCAATTATTAGTCTGATATTTTGCTGTGTTTCTCGTCCAAGTAATAAATTCCTACCAAAAGGCAAAGTTTTAATGTATTCAAGTGTGTGTCTGATCAACTGAGTAATACGGTTATCGTAACTATATTCCCTTGTGCTATATGCAATTTTCCCTGCAAAAGGAATATTTAGTTGTATATGTTTATTTACATCTATCACACCTTTTACTTTACTGTCATTGTAATCATTTTTACGATATTCTCTGAATAAACCTTGAGACAGCGCTTTGTTAAAATAATATGGAAATAAATATACTAAAAAGTCAAAGATTGTTAGTTCATCATAAGAATGTTCCCAATCTAAAATATATTGACACAATATTTTTTGCAGAAGATAGTGTAGAAAAAAGTCATTTTTGTTGATGTCAGCAAAACGGGAACAAATACTCAACTCTGTAGAACCATAACCGACAAAGCCCATTAAATTTCCAGTTCTAATTGTTCCATCATTTAAATCGCAAATATATTGAGATTCCAGATCATCTCCCCATTCACCAAAACTCTGAGGAAAAACCAGCAAATTGGGATATTTCTCTTTTAAATTTTCCAGAGAAACATTCGCTATTGTCTGTAAATCGGAAATTGCAGTTTCCGGTAGATGGAGAGTTTTGCTGCTGTTATCCGTTATCCGTATTGTTTCCATAGAAAATATTTTCAAAGTCGGCTAATTTTATTTTAGCATCTCGCTGCCCGCGCACATATTCTTGAAGCAATCCTTTAATCCTGCTTTCCCAAAGTTCCTTTAATGCATTTATGTCGCTTAGCCTATCCTTATATTCTTTGAAATACGCTCCTCCGATTTGGTAATCGCTGCCAAGGTTTTCTGCAATAGCATCATTCAGTCTTTTCATTGGGCTTGCATCGCTATAATCTATCCCCATAGCTTTGGCACTATCTTTAGCGGTGATTTCATAAAACACAAATCTGCGGCGCATTGCAAAGTCCATACTTTCAACGGAACGATCAATGTCATTCATTGTTCCGATAATATAAACATTATCGGGGATATAAAAACCGTCTTTGAAAGTATCTCCTTCTTCTATTAGGTTTTGATATTGAGTTAAGACTTTGCCGTTTGTTCCTCGATATGCGGGGTCAACGGAAAAGAACAATTCACCGAATATTTTTGACATATCGCCACGGTTAATTTCATCAATGATAAAAATAAATTTTGGCGCTTCTTCCTTTTCTTTTCCTTTTTTGTAATCTTCCAATTTAAAACTTTTCTTCATTTCGGCAACTATTGCTTTGCGATAATTATCATGTCCTCCGCTCGGGATGCCGTTCAAACCTTTGTAAATATTATAAAGCTGCTCTTTTGAGAAGAATTTTGACTGACCTCTTATCCAGTTACCGGATTTTTTATTTTCTTCCGAGCTGTATGTTCGCGTTGCTAATCCGTCTCCATATTCATTCAATTCGACCTCAAATAACCCCTTACCGGAAAGTAATGGAATTTCTATACGAACATCATCATTTAGTTTATCTATTAATTCATTCCAACTTTTCTCAAAATTATCAGTTCCAACCTCATTTTTTGTAAGTATTGCTTTTTCACAAAAGTTCTTGAACACTCCGTTTTTACGCGCAAAGCCGATTTCTTTTTGTCCTGCTTCTTTTTGAGGTCTTAAGCCTTCTACAAAATCCGTATAATCATAAGAAGGATGGAACTGAACAAATCCTATTTGAGTTTTTTCCCAATCAGTTAAATTTTCATATGCCTTGTTAAACGTCATTTGCGCAGCAATTTGACGAGCTGTAAACGTTTTTCCTGTGCCGGGTGCACCGTGCAGGATGATGTTTTTATGTAATTCAAGTTTCTCAATATAGTCTTTTGTCATATCGTATACCTGCCTATTTATTTGAGATTTTTCGTAAAGATTAAACATATCTTTCAACGCTTTATTCGGATTTTTACCATCATTAAGTCCTATATCTGAAATTGAAAATTCTTTTAAATCAATATAGTCAGGAGTGTCTAACCAATATCTATATTCAGTTACCCCCAGAGAAATTATTTTTATTTTTGAAACGTCCCATTTTGCATATACATTCTGCCCTGTTCCTTTCCAGTTCAAATAGCATTTTCTGGTTGTATAATTTGATCCGAAATGGCCTTGTACATTTATACAAATAGTACCACAGTCATATTTTCCCCAGTCAGAAATTTGGCTTTGAATGCTGCCGCCATTATATCCCTGCCCGCTTTGTGTAAAACGGTGTTTTTTCACAAGCGGAGCAATATATTTCTGATAACCATTGGTATCCACCGTATTATTTTGCATATATTCCAGGTGTGCAACAAAATATTCCAAAAGACATTTAAAGTTTTGATATTTATCTTTCATTTTTTCAGTATCTAATAATCCTCCGATTTAGTGGTGCGCTGCAAAGATGAATTGCAGCCCCCTCCCCTTCGGGGCAGCAGATTTTAGCAGTCTACAAAATATACCGAGACAAATCTTGATCCGTTACAATATCGCGGAGCTTTTCATCGACGTATTTTGAATCGATCTCGACCGTTTCGCCTGCGTGTTCGTCGGCGCTGAACGAAATTTCGTCGAGCAGCCGTTCCATGATGGTGTGGAGGCGGCGCGCGCCGATATTTTCGCTGCGGCTGTTGACATCTTGCGCGATAAAACTCATGCGCTCAACGGCATCGTCCGTAAAAGTAATTTTGACGTTTTCCGTTTCGAGCAGCGCCGTGTATTGGCGGATCAGCGAATTCTTCGGCTCAAGCAGAATGCGCTTAAAATCGTCTTTATGCAGGGAATCAAGTTCGACGCGAAGCGGGAAACGTCCCTGCAATTCGGGAATCAGATCGCTCGGCGCGGCAAGACTGAACGCGCCCGCCGCAATAAAGAGAATGTGCGTCGTATTGATGACGCCGTACTTCGTATTGACGTTGCTGCCTTCGACAATCGGCAGAATGTCGCGCTGTACGCCTTCGCGGCTCACATCCTGCCCGTGCGATTCGCCGCGCACGGCAATCTTATCAATCTCATCGACAAAAATAATGCCGCTTTGCTCAACGCGCTTTTTGGCAATGTCGGCAACCTTATCGCCGTCAACCATGCTGTCGAGCGTCTGTTCGGTGATGATTTTCCGCGCCTCGCCGACGGTTACGGTGCGCCGCTTCTGTCTGCCGCCCGAAAACATATTCGCGATGTTCTGTATGCCGCTTTGCAGGTCGTCGATGTTGCCGCCCGCAATAATTTCCATGTTCGGAAAATTAACCTGCCGCTGCACGGAAAGCTCCACTTCGCGCCCGTCAAGGCTTCCTTCGCGGAGCATCTTGCGGAATTTTTCGCGCGTCGACGGCTCCGCCGTCTCTCCGTCCGCTCCCGCATCTCCTTCATCGCCGTCACCGTCTTTTTTTCCAGTGCCGGGTAACAGGAGATCCAACAGCTTCTCTTCAACAATTCCGGCGCTCTTATCGCGCAACTCTTCTTCCATCTCCGCTTTCACATCGTTAAAACCGATCGCCATCAAATCGCGTACCATCGACTCGACATCCCGTCCGACGTAGCCGACTTCGGTATACTTCGTCGCCTCGACTTTTAAAAACGGCGCATTGCACAGCTTTGCAAGCCGGCGGGCAATTTCGGTTTTTCCCACTCCCGTCGGGCCGATCATCAAAATATTTTTCGGCGCAACCTCGTCGCGGATATCGGAAGCAAGCTTCAGGCGGCGGCTCCGGTTCCGGAGGGCAACGGCAACCGCCCGCTTCGCCTTCGTCTGTCCGATTATGTATTGATCGAGCCGCTCCACAATTTGGCGGGGCGTAAGATCGTTCTGCTGTTCATGCGTTTTTTGCGGCGAATGCTGCTCCGCCGGAACCAAGCTGCTGTCTGTCAATTAAAGTTCCTCCACAGTGATTGCGCTGTTCGTATAAATGCAAATGTTTCCCGCAATTTTCAGGCTGCGTTCAGCAATCTCCTTTGCGCTCAAATCCGACGTTTCCCGATACGCAAGCGCTGCGGCATACGCGTAATTTCCGCCGGATCCGATTGCAAGAATATCCGTTTCAGGTTCAATGACGTCCCCGCTGCCGGAAATTAAAAGAATCTTGTCCTTATTTGCAACGAGCAGCAGCGCTTCCAGTTTGCTTAACGAGCGGTCGGTACGCCACAGCTTTGCAAGCTCCACCGCCGCGCGCGTAATGTCGCCGCCGTATTCTTTCAGTTTATCTTCAAATTTATCAAACAATGTGAATGCATCGGCAGTCGCTCCGGCAAAACCGGTGAGCACCTTGCCCTCATACATCCGGCGGACTTTACGGGCGTTCCCCTTCATAACGGTGCTCCCCATCGTCACTTGCCCGTCGCCTGCCATCGCAACCGTCCCGTTCCGTCTGACTGCAATCACCGTCGTACTGCGGATTTCCGGAAATTTTCCCTTCATTCTTCTTTTGTTCCTCCATGCGGATGAGCTTTATTATACACTTCAATCAGACGAGCGGTTGTAATGTGCGTGTAACGCTGCGTCGTCGAAATACTCGAATGGCCGAGCATTTCCTGCACGACGCGCACATCCGCGCCGCCGGAAAGCATCGCCGTCGCAAAGGTGTGGCGCAACGCGTGCGGAGAAATGTGCCGACCGGTTCCTTCGGCGCCCGTATAGCGCGCTAAAATCCAGCGGATGCCGTGCACGCTCAGCGCGCCGCCCTTTTGATTGACAAAAATCGCGTCCGTTTTATCCGCCGCCTCCGGGAAGCGCTTTTTCCGATCTTCCAAATAGACCGAAAGCGCCTTCCGCGCATCCGCAGCAAAATACACCTGCCGCTCTTTTCCGCCCTTTCCCTTCACAACCGCCGCAGAAAGATCGTCGTTAAAATCGCTTTTTTTCAGCCCTGCCATCTCGCTGACCCGGCAGCCGGACGAATAGAACATCTCAAACAAAGCGGCGTCGCGCGTCCGCCACAACAGCTCGTGCCGCTGCGGTTCGGCGCACAGCGTATCGATTTCCGTTCCCGTCAAAAAGCGCGGCATGTATTTTCCGAGCCGTACGGTTTTTATTTCAA
This sequence comes from uncultured Treponema sp., assembly GCA_963543045.1. Taxonomy (GTDB): domain Bacteria; phylum Spirochaetota; class Spirochaetia; order Treponematales; family Treponemataceae; genus Treponema_D. The sequence continues at coordinate 21,100 of CAUTZW010000035.1, read as the reverse complement.
GCGCCGGATCTACGGCAATGTAGCCGAACTTACAGCAATACGAAAAAAAACTGCGGACGGCCGCGATGAAGCGGTTTACGGAGGCAGCGGATTTTCCCTGCCGCGATAAGTTTGCAATGCAAAAGCGGATACTTTCCGCATCAACGGCCGAAAGCGCCGTCCCGCCGTCCAAAAAATCTTTCAAATGAGCTAAATCGTTGCGGTAAGCACTCACCGAATTCGGGGAAAACCCTTTGACTGCTTCAAGATACAGCAGGAATTCATCGGCGAGCGCTGCAATCGTTTCTGAGTGGGTATCTGCCATCACATTTCCTGCGCTTCTTCCTGCAATTCCTGAACGGGCAACAGCTTTTCCGCATCGTCGGCCGTATGCAGATAGGCGCAGTCGGGATTGATGCAGGATTTGTAGGAACCGTTTTTCTTGTCGAATTTTTCGACCAAAAACCAGCCGCACTTGGGGCAATAGTGCTCGATCGGCTTAAAATAGCTGATAAAGCCGCACTTCGGATAATTCGTGCAGCCGTAAAAGTCTTTGCCCCGCCCCTTTGTCTTCCGCGCAACAATTTCGCCGTCGCATCCTGCAACCGGACACTTTGCAAGCGGAATCGAGCGGGTGTTACGGCATTCGGGAAAGCCCGTGCAGGCCAAAAAGACGCCGAACCGCCCGAGCTTTTTTACCATCGGCCGACCGCATTTGTCGCAAACCTTATCCGTCGGCTCATCAAGCGTTCCCTTGATGCTCTCTTGCGTTTCCATCACTTGATCGACCCGCTCTTTAAACGGCGCATAAAATCCGCCGATCATCGAATTCCATACCAGAAGGCTTTGTTCAATCTTATCCAAATCGTTTTCGACTTCAGCGGTAAAATGTTCGTTGATAACGTCGGAAAAGGATTCGACCAAAATCTTACAGATAACGCGACCGAGCTGCGTCGGCACGAGCTGTTTGTTGTTCCGCGTAACGTAATAGCGGTCAAGCAGCACGGAAATAATCGGCGCATAGGTCGACGGCCGACCGATTCCCTTTTCTTCAAGCGTGCGGACGATGGACGCATCGGTATACCGCGTCGGCCCCTGCGTAAAATGCTGCTCGGGATGAAAGTTATCCGGCTTTACTTCCTCGCCTTCCGTCAACACGGGAAGCAGCACGCTCTTTTCTTCCTTTGAAGACAGCAATTTTATGACGGAATAAAACCCTTTTTCCTCGATTTTTGTCGCGCTCAGCCGAAACAGCGCATCCCCCGCCGTAATTTCGACGCTCGTCGTCACCAGTTTGGCGTTCGCCATTTGACTTGAAACGAAACGCTCCCAAATAATCGTATACAGCTTGAGCTGATCGCGCGAAAGATATTCCTTGATGGACTCCGGCGTATAGCGGACGTAGGTTGGGCGGATGCCTTCATGCGCGTCCTGCGCGCCCTTTCCCGGCGCATATTCAATCGGAGAAGGCGGCAGCTGCGCCGGATAGTGTTCCGAAAGCCACGCGCGCACTTCAGACAGCGAGGAAGCGGAGATGCGGACGGAATCGGTACGCATGTAGGTGATGAGCCCCACGCGGTTCGATCCGACGTTAATGCCCTCATAGAGCTGCTGGGCAATCTGCATTGTCTTACGGGAAGTAAAACCGAGCCGGTTTGCCGCCGCCTGCTGCAATTTGCTGGTGGTAAAAGGCGGCTTCGGGCGCACGGATTTATCGACTTTTTTAAGCGCGCTCACCATGCACGGCTGGCCGGTAATTTCTTTTATAATGGCGTTGACCGTCTCTTCATTTTTTAATTCGGCCTTTTCGCCCTTATACGAAACAAGCTGCGCGGAAAATTTCATTTTGCCTTTTATAAAATCCGCGTCGAGCGTCCAGTATTCCTCCGGTAAAAAGCGTTCGACTTCCTCTTCCCGCTCGCAAATCAAACGGAGCGCAACCGACTGCACGCGCCCCGCAGACAGCCCGTTTTTCACCTTCCGCCAAAGCAGGGGACTTAAATTGTAGCCGACCAGCCGGTCAAGCACGCGGCGGGCTTTTTGCGCATTCACTTTGGATTCGGCAATGTCGCCGGGCTTTTTGACCGCCTCTTTTATCGCAACCGGAGTAATCTCGTTGAATACGATGCGGCGGATCGGCGCATCCGTTTTATCTTTGAGCGCATTGTTCAGATGCCACGCAATCGCTTCCCCTTCGCGGTCATTATCGCTTGCAAGGAGAATCTGCTTCGACTTTTTTGCATCCTGCTGGAGTTCCTTCAACAGTTTCGCCCGTCCGCGCACGGTTATGTATTCGGGCTGAAAACCGTTTTCAATATCGATCGCAAGCCGGGACTTCGGCAAATCGATGAGATGCCCCATCGACGCTTTTACCGTAAATCCTGCGCCCAAATACTTTTCGATTGTGTGCGCTTTTGCAGGAGATTCGACAATCACCAGCGTCTCTCCCGTCTTCGCATCCTTCCGGACGCTTTTCTTTCCAGCCATACAATAAATCCTCGCTGAACAATGGGCAGTTCCGCCTGCCCGCCGTTTCTTATCCATGCAAAAGCGCGTTCCAGCCCGCTAAGACAGGAGCCGCTCCTTCGACTGCCGTATTAAAAATGCAATTCCTGCTCTGCGCCGTCACGCGCGCCTTCCGGAACGCTGCGCTCCCCCGGCCGCTCCCGAATGCAGGCGCAAAAATCCCGATAGTCTTTGATGACCGGCGCCCCCGCATCAAGATATTTTTCGGGACAGCTTTCAAGCTTTGTGCGGGAAATGCGGCCGAGCGCAAAATCTTTTTCAAGCCGCTTTTTTTGCGCGGCGGCAAGCTTTTTTGCAGCATCCGAAAACGCCGCCTCATGAAAAACCACATCTCTGCCGTACTCAAGCGCGTACTGCGCCGTAATCAACGCACCGCTGCCGTTTGCCGCCTGAATGATAACCGTAGCCGGAGAGAGCGCTGCAACAATCCGGTTCCGGTGGACGAAGCGCCACCGCTCGCCTAAAACGCCCGGCACGTACTCGCTCACGAGGCAGCCGCCCGAAGCCAAAATGCGGCGCGCAAGTTTTACATGCGACAGCGGCTGCACGGTATCGCACCCACAGGGAAGCACCGCAGCGGTACGCCCCTCCGGAAGATTTGCGCCGTTTTCAAGCGCGTCGTAATAAGCGTCGACCGCGCCCGAATGCGCAGCTCCGTCCGCCCCGAAGGCAAGACCCGAAATCACCGTAACGCCGTCTTCTGCAGCCGCATACGCAAAATCGGAGGCGGCCTTTTTGCCGTCGGCACTTATCAGCCGCGTTCCGACTACCGAAACCGTCTTTCCGCTCAGCACGGAAATCTCTCCGGTATAAAAAAGCATAAAGGGCGCGTCGGGAATCTCGCGCAAAAGCGCCGGATACGCCGCATCGAAGTAGAGCGCATAGCCGATTCTTTTAAGCTCCAGTATTTTTGCCTCTTGAGCGGCGGCGCGAACATTGAGCGCGCCGTCCCAATTACGCACCCGCAGGCGCCGCCCGCACAAATGTTCAAGCTCGGAAATAGAAAGTAGCGCAAGTGAAGAATCGCTGTCAATATTTTTGAGTAATTTTATCTTTTCCGAAAGAGACAAAAAGCCGATCCGCGCGATGCCGAGCAGCACGACCGGATCTTTTGCACGATATTCCATCCGTTAATTTCCGTAGGAAGCGTCCAAGACAATTTTCTTATTTGCCGAAGCTTCCGCCCTTTTTTGAGCGGATTTTGAAGTCGCAATGATTTTATCGTACATTTCAACCGCCTTATCAAACTCGTAGTTCGAATAATAGGCGCGAGCGAGGAGCATCATCCCGTCCGTATCGCGGGTTTCAATCGCCGTAAAGCGTTCAAGATACGGAATCGCCTTTTCGCTTTGCTCAAGCTCATAGATATACAACACGCCGAGCCCATAAAGCGCACGCGCGTACCGCTCTTCAATCGCAATTGCCCGGAGGTACGCGCTTTCGGCAAGTTTCAGATAATTCATGCGCTTACTCGACGTTCCGGTTGCGTCGTAATCGAGCGCGGCGTGCGCCATGTAGCCTGCGCAAACTCCTACATAATAGAAGAGATTTTGATTGTCCGGATAATAGTCAATCGCCGACTGAAACATTTTGAGCGCTTCGCCGTACATTTTTTTATCCATGTAGCGGGAACCTAGAATCTTATACCAGATGCCGATCTGCGATTGGGCAAGCTGAATGTCCGCAACGCGGTCCTTGTACTTTTCAATCGCATTAGTGAGCTCTTCAATCGACGTAGGGGTGCCGACTTTTTCTTCCATTTTTTGCATCCGGATGACCTGCTTGTTCGACCCGCCGCAGCCGGAAAGCAAAATAAAAGCGCACAAAGTCGCCATAAAAGCGTTGCTTTGCATAATTTTCCTCCATTTATTTAACCGGTAATCGAAACAGCCACGTTCCGCGCATCGCAAGGTTTAAGGATTCGGCGTATCGGCATGACCCGGAAAGTATTTTTCATGATAAGCAGAAAGTTTACTGCCGTCAATATGCGTATAAATTTGAGTGGTTGCAAGATCGCAATGGCCGAGCAGCTCCTGCACCGTGCGTAAATCGGCGCCGCCTGAAAGCAAATGCGTCGCAAATGAATGGCGGAGCGTGTGCACCTTCGCATTCACGCCCGAAAGCGCTTCCAATTCCTGAAAGCGCTTCCAAATCCCTTTGCGGGAAATCGCTGAACCGCGAAAATTCAAAAAAAGCTGCGGCACGACTTTTTTCCCCGCCAAAAGCGGCCGTGCTTCTTCCAAATAAACGGTCAGCTTATCCCGCGCCGCAGGCCCGAACGGCACAATGCGCTCTTTCCCGCCCTTTCCGTGCACCAGTACCAGCTGCTCATGCAAATGGAGATTTTCAATCAATACGGAAGCGGCTTCGCTAATTCTTAGGCCGCAGGAATAAATCATCTCGAACAGCGCGTCATCGCGCTTACCGAGCGCGGTGGTGGTATCAAGCGCGGCGAACAGCCGTTCCACTTGCCCTTCCGACAGCACCTTTGGAAGGCTCCGCGACGCCTTCGGCCGGTCGAGCGCAAGCGCGATATTTTCCTGCCACATCTTTTTCCGCACCAGATACGAACCGAACGCGCGCAGCGCCGAAATATCTTTTGCGACCGTCAATGCTGTGCATCCGAGCGTCCGCCGCCACGCAAGAAAGTAAACGAGATTCTTTACCGTAAGCGCCGAAAGTTTCAGACGGTTTTCAGCGCACCAGCGGAGCAAGCATTCGGCGGAAATTTTATACGTGTCGGCAGTTTCGGCAGAATGCCGCTCGACAAGCAGCAAATCCGTATGAAACTGCAAGAGCACGGTTTGTATCTTATTTTCTAGTGAGGTCGATTGTTCTGCTAAGCCCATCGCGCTGCCTGAGGACTGCCGGAATAGACAAATCGGCAGAATCGTAAGAGCTCGGTTTCATAACGCCGTAGTCTTCCGGTTTTACGCTCGCATCCGGCTGCACATTTTTGCCGTCCGCACCGTCTTGCCGCACCGTATCGGCAGGGAACAGCGGCCGCGTATCGGCCGAAGGCGCCGTCGGTTTTCCCGCAAGAATATCCTCAAACTCCTCATAAGAATAGACATTTTTTTCTTCCGGAACCGATTCGCGGACGGGCGCCGCCTCTGCAAGCGGTTTTTCGGGAACGGTATCGTTAAAACCGGTCGCAATAACGGTAATCGAAACCGTATCCCCCATCTCAGGCTCGAGCACTTCTCCCCAGAACAGTTGATTTTCTTTCGCGGCGGAAGCTCTCACCGTGTTTACAATGTCGTTGACTTCCATCATCGGCAGTTCCGCACTGCTTGTAATGTTGACAAGAATCTTTGTTGCGCCGTCGATTTGGCGATTTATGAGCAGCGGATTGCTGATTGCCGATGTCGCAGCGTCAATCGCCCGGTTTTCGCCGCATCCCCTGCCGACTCCCAAAATCGCATCGCCCTGCCCCCGCATGACGCTCCGCACATCCGCAAAGTCGATATTGACGATACCGGTTTTCGTAATAATATCCGAAAGCCCCTGTACCCCCTCGCACAAAACGGTATCCGCCATTCTAAATGCCTGCATAAACGAAACCTGCCGGTCGATGTTTTTCATAACCTGCTCATTGGGAATGACGATGAGCGCATCGACTTGTTCTTTCAGCTTTTGCAGACCATCGAGCGCATAGCGCATCCGCACGGAGCCTTCAAAATTGAACGGCGTCGTCACCACCGCAATGGTCAGCGCCCCCTGATTGCGGGCAATCTCGGCAACAATCGGAGCCGAGCCCGTGCCCGTGCCGCCGCCCATACCCGCCGTAATGACAACCATATCCGCACCTTTAAGGATGCTCGTAATCATTTCGGTATCTTCTTTTGCGGCATCTTCCCCGACTTTCGGGTTCCCGCCCGCGCCGAGTCCTCCGGTCAGCTTTTGCCCGATGGCAAGTTTTGTCTTTGCGGCCGATTTATTGAGCGCTTGCATATCGGTATTCAGCACAATGAACTGCACATCCGACACCTCCGCTTCGATCATCCGGCCCACCGCGCTCGAGCCGCCGCCGCCGCATCCGACGATCTTGATGACGGTCGGGCTGACCTCATTCGCCGCCCCTTGATTATTTATAATTTCAAAATTCATTCTTTCCTCCCGCACCCTCAAATTCCGGCCGACTCATGTTCCATCCGCCCGAAAACAGCTTCCATCATTTACCGGCCGCATCTCCTCCCAAAGATTCTGCAGCCCCTTCCCCTGCACGCGTTTTGTCTTCCGCCGCCGCAGCATAGAAAGACTCCGATCCGCCGCCTGCATTAAAACAGCGATTCAAAAAACTTTGTAAACAGATTGCGCCCCTTGCGCTCCCCCGCCTGCGCGGCATTCGGCCTATCTTTTCTTTGTCCTTTTGACAATTCATCTTTGTGCGCGCGCACCAAGCCGATTGCCGTCGCCCATTCGGGGCCCGCATAGTCGTCTTCAATCCCGCCAAGCCGTTCCGGCATCCCGATTCTGACTGCGGACGTCCGGAAAATATCCTGCGCCGTTTCGATGACGCCTTCCATGCGCGCACCCTGCCCCGTCAATATGATATTTCCCGAAAGCTGATGCACGCTCGTCTGCTCAATGATTCTATGACGCGCAAGCGAAAAGATTTCTTTCATGCGCGATTCGATAATGTCGCACAATTCCCGCTGCGTGATTTCTTCTGGCGGACGGCCGCCGACTCCATTTAAAAGAACCGTCCGCCCCGCTTGCACGCTCCCGCTCCAGCACACGCCCGATTCGATTTTCACCCGTTCCGCTTCCGCCACCGAAATGCCTTTGACAATCGCAATATCGTTTGTCACAACGATACCCCCAAGCGGAATGGACGCCGTGCAAATCGGAGCGCCGTGCAGGACAACCAGAACGTCGGTGGAACCTGCGCCGAGATCGATAATAATCGAGCCGAGTTCCAATTCGTCTTCCGTCGCAACCGCATAGGATGCCGCAAGCGTTTTGAGCATCACCAGTTCGACGTCATAGCCTGCGCGGTTTATGCAGCTGAGCATATTTTGAATTGCGGTGCGCGAAACGGTGATGATGTGGACGCATGCTTCAAGGCACACGCCGAGCCGGTGCATCGGATCCTTGATGCCCCGCACATGGTCGACGATATAATCTTGCGTAATGACGTGGAGTTTTTCGCGGTCAAGCGCCATCTGTACCGCGGTAGCCGAGTCGCGCACCCGGTCGATGTCGCTTTGCTCTATTTCCGATTGGGTTTTGCCTTTGCCTTTTGAGGAAACGGCAACCTTACCGGAGGCATTGAGGCTTTCAATCTGTTCGCCGCCGATGGCAGTGCAGCACGAGCGTATATCAATGCCCGCATTCTGTTCGGCATTTTCTATCGCCTTACGGATTGCGCTTGAGGCAGCCTCTATGTTCACAATGTTGCCGTTCCGGAGGCCTTCAGACTTTTCGGACGCAGTTCCGGCAATCCGGAGCGCACCGTATTCGTCTATGTCTCCTACGGCAACACGTATACAGCTTGTTCCAATATCAAGACCAACTAGCATACACCATCTTTCCTATGGAGCGCCGATTCCGCACAATGAGAAAACAAGCGGAAAGAACCGATCCCGCCCATCGCATCGGCGCACTCTTTCACCTTCTCCTGTATGAAACCGATCCGTAGCGCAAATCGAGTTCAATCCCATCCGTATCCGTTACCTTCAGAATGTCAAGCACGATCATCATGTCTTTGAGCGCATCTACGCTGAGCGCGCGGTCGGTGCGGACGCGGACTTTCGTAACAGACGGAATCAATTCCAGCTCGTAATTGCCGTATTCTTTCGGAATGACGCAAATCTCAGAAATCGCCGCAAAATATTTGAGCCTGCTCTTTCTGATGTCTGAAATCTGTTCGACAAGCGCGCGGTATTTCGACGGAATCCGCATTCCTTCGGTAAAATGATCCAGCGGCAATCCCGATAAAATCGGAAGTGCGCCGCCGTATTCCTGCACCGGCATTCGCTGTGGGAACAATACACCATTTTCGTCGATTTGCACAGCCACGCTCCGTCCGTTTTCCGTGACGAAGGTCATGGCAATCGGTTCGCGCTCTTTAATTTCGATCGCAATTTTATCGGGAAAAATCTTACGGACGCTCACATAATCGATCGCCGCCATGCTTTCGAGCACCGACGCCGCGCTGTCCACATTAAAATCAAACCAGCTTGCGCGCTCCATCGGATGCAACAGTTCCCGAATCTCCTTTTCCGAATAGGTTTTCAAACCGGTTATCTGGAGAGCGGGAGAGGCGGTCAGCGGTTTTAGGAACTTATACACGGCAAGCTCAAGCACTGCGACAAAGGCAAAGAAGAAAAAGAATATTTTTGCGGCCGTTATCAGCCGGTCGGGCTTCTCTCTGTCGGCCTTCCGCGCATCGCGGCTTTGCCCGGCTTTTGCGCCCGTCCGCCCGTCCCCAAACCCGTCCGCCTTTACGCTCAAATCACTCATACGCGCCCGTCCTCTCCCCATAGCGGAAATCGCTTCCGTCGGCCGCATCGTTTTCATCCGAAGCGCTCCGGGAAGCGTTGACGACAAACCCGCACATGCACAACGTCGAAATAACCGAAGAGCCGCCGAGCGAAAAGAACGGCAGCGGAATCCCGGTATTCGGAACGGCGCCGCAGACAACCGCGCAATTAAGCAGCGACTGCGCGCTGATCATAAAGATGAAGCCGAACGACGCGTAGGCGGCAAAACGGTTTTTGCAGGTGAACGCCGCCAGAAAGCCGCGCCACGCAAAAAAGCCGAGCGACAGAAAATAAATCCCTGCGCCGAACAGCCCCATCGCTTCAATCCAACCGGCAAAAATATAATCCGCCTGCACTTCCGGAATCCTGTTGCTGTGCACAAGTCCCGATCCGATCCCGTTGCCCCAAAAGCCGCCGGCGCTGATCGCGCGCTTGGCCATCATACTCTGATAATTAATGGTGTGCGCCCCCTCTTCCGGCCGCAAAAATGCGATAATCCGCTCAATGCGGTACTGCTCGGACGTAATGAACAGCACAATGACCGGAATTGCCGCAATCATAACCGGAAAAATCCAGCGGATTTTCAGTCCCGCCGCAACAAACATCAAAAAACAGACAAAAAAAATAAAAATCGAAGTGGAGAGATCTTTTTGCAAAAGGACAAGCGTGACAAACAGCAGCAGCACAACCACGCTCGGAAAGAGCGAACGTTCCCCGTCCGCCGGAGCCGACGCTTGTTTGTCGAACAGATTTGCAAGAAAGAGAATGAGCACGAACTTTACGATCTCTGATGGCTGCAGGGTAAACAAAAACGGCAGCGCAATCCATCTGCGGGCGCCGTTCTTTTCAACCGAAATGCCGGGAACAAAGGTCAAGAGGCAGAGAATCAACGCCGCCCCCATCATAAACGGCAAAAAGCGGCGCACAACATCCATGCGGAGCGAAGCGAACAGGATAAAGCCGACTGCGCCGACGGCAATACTGATGCTTTGCCTGCGCACAAAATAGAGCGTATCGCGGAAAATGCGTCCCGCATAGTTTTGCGAGCAAAAATAAAGCGTAAAAAGCCCCAGTCCCGTCAAAATGATAACCGACGCAACAAAACTCAAATCGCTTTTACGGTAGCGCCCGACCGGACGCTCCGCGACAAATTGATAACCGCTCATCGGCCTGCCTCCTCATGCGCGGACAGCATCGGAATGACCCGCTCAAGCGCCATGCCCCGCGACGCTTTCAGCAGCACAAGACTTGCATCCCGCAGTGCGCCTTGCAAAAGGGAGCATAAAAGCTCCATCGAATGCGCGGAGGCATCGGGAATGTGCACGGCGTTGCCGAATCCCGCCGCAAGCGCCGCCCGATACGCCGCTTCCATCTCCCGGCCGACGAACACTGCCGTATCCGGGGCCCTCCGCGCCACGCGGCTGCCGATTTTCGTATGCTCTTCCAAAGATTTTGCGCCGAGTTCAAGCATATCGCCGAGCACGTAGATTTTTGCTGCGCAGCCGCCGACGGAATCGCAAAAGTCAAGCGCGCCGCTCATCGATTCGGGATTTGCGTTATAGCAATCATTGACCAGCGTTACGCGCGCTCCAGCCGCTGCCGTCAGATGCAGCATTTCCATGCGCCCCGGCGCGCGCCGGAAGCGTTCAAGCCCCTCTTTTATTTCCCGTGCGTCAAGTCCGAGCCGCTTTGAAACGGCGACGGCGGCCAGCGCATTCCGGTAATTATATATTCCGGGAACGGAAAGCTGCACGCGCACGCCGTCAACTTCAAAAACCGAGCCCAAAAGTCCTTCATCGCGTATAAAACGCACGCCGCTTTCCCGCTCGCTGACATTCCGCCCAAAATACACGACAGAGCCCCGCACCTCGCGCACCAAAAAATCCGCAAAATCGTCTTCTTCCGGCACAAATGCCGCGCCGCCTTCATCGATAAAATCGAAAATACGCCGCTTTTCTTTTGCAATATGTTCGCGGCTGCCCAAAATACCGATGTGCGCCGTACCGATGTTAGTAATCACGGCGTATTGCGGCTTTAAAACCCGCGTAATTTCTGCAATTTCGTCCGTCCGGTTCATGCCGAGTTCGAATACGCCCGCTTCATGCTCCGCGCGGATTGCAAACACCGACAGCGGCAAACCCGTTTCCGAATTCAAATTGCCCGCTGTCGAAACTACCCGGTATTTCCGGCTCAGCGTTGAAACCAACATATCCTTTGTCGTCGTTTTTCCGCTCGATCCGGTAACGCCGATTTTTATCAGAGACGGAAAGCGCTCCACATATGCCGCAGCGGCATCTTGGAGCGCGCGCAAGGTATCGCGCACCCGGATAAAGGCTGCAAACGGGTACGCCGTCATAAGCGCGCCGTAATGCTCCGGATCCTTATCATACGCCGCCTGCGCGATAAAAACGGCCGTCGCGCCCTTTTCGAGCGCCTGCTCAATGTACGTATGCCCGTCCTGCCGTTCTCCGATGAGCGGAACGAATAATGAGCCTGCAACAACATTCCTGCTGTCGGTAGCAACAGAGGTGAATGAAAAACCGCCGGTAACCGGCGGCTCGGCTTGTCCGTCTACGGCGCGTATCAGCGCGTCAAAAGACAGAAGCGTTTGGTGACTGTCCGTAGCGTTCATTTTTTCGCCCTATCCATCTCCACGCGCACAATATCCTCCGAGTCGGCTTTGTGCATTCCCAACTCGCCCGCCGCAATTCGTTCAATGCGGCCGGAACTCAGCAGCAAGCTTATGTCGCTGACCAGTTTTTTATTCTGTTCAATCAGCTCATCCTGTTTCCGTTCAAGCGCGCCGACTTCCCGCGACAGCTCCTCATACCGCTTGGTTTGAAAAGCATACACCGCAAGCACGGCGGGTAAAAGCAGCGCAAGCGTGCACACTGCCGTATTCAGCACGACGGAACGTATATTTTCCTTCATATTAATATCCTTCTACACCGTACAAATGCGATTCAGTTGCGCCGCGCAATTTTTTGACCGCCCGGAACTTTGCGCTTCTCGACGGAGCGTTCCGGAGCACTTCCGCTTCCGTCGGAACGACCGGCTTTTTCGTCAGGATTTCCGCACACGGAGATCCGCCGCACACGCATACCGCCTGCTCCGGCGGGCAGATGCATCTTTTCCCTAAATTACGGAAATAGTTTTTTACAATCCGGTCTTCAAGGGAATGAAACGTAATTACCCCAAGTTTTCCGCCGTCCGCAAGCGCCGAAAAAGCATTGTGCAGAACTTCCGGCAAATACCGCAGCTCACCGTTTACCGCAATGCGCAGCGCTTGGAAGGTCCGCGTCGCCGGATGGAGCTTTGCGTAACGGTACGCCGCAGGCACTGCATCGTACACAATGTCCGCCAAAACCTTGGAAGACATAATCGGCGCCTCCCGCGCCGCCGCATACACCGCCCGCGCAATCCTCCGGCTGTATTTTTCTTCCCCATAACGGTAAATCAGGTCGGCAAGTTCCTCTTCCCTTAACCCGTTTACCAATTCCGCAGCCGTTTTGTTTTTCGGATCCGGTTCAAGACGCATATCCAGCGGCTCGTCATACCGGAAAGAAAAACCGCGACCCGACCGCTCGTAATGGAATACCGAAATCCCCAAATCAAACAGGATGATATTCGGTTTTGAAAGAGAGGCAGGATAATCCGCATAAAAAGTGCGGAACCACCCGCGATAAAACTGCATCCGCTCCCCGAATGGAGCAAGTCGCTCCGCCGCGCGTTTTTGCACGGCCGCATCCGCATCGATTCCCACTATCGAAAGCGCCGGAAAACGCGACAAAAACGCCGCCGAATGTCCGCCCTCCCCCAGCGTAGAATCGACCATAAAGGCACTGGCTTCGTACGGTTCGCCGATAGGACTCAGCCAATCCATGCATTCTTGCAAAAGTACTGGCGTATGCACTATGTCCATCAGTTTTCGCTCCGTCTAAAAACTAATCGACTTCAATTCTTCAGCCGCTTGCTGAAACGAATCGTCCGTCGCCGTCAAATACGCTTGATATGCCGCTGCATCCCACAACTCAACGTACTTGCATACGCCGAGTATTACGCATTCTTTTGAAAGCCACGCATATTCGCGTAAGCTATGCGGAATGGACAGTCTGCCCGTCCGGTCAAAATCAATCTGCTGCGCAGGCCCGATGAATCTACGCAAAACTTGCAGATTGCGCGTATTAAAAGGAGAAGCGGATTCCATCAATTTTGACGAAAGTTTTTCCCACTCATCCGGAGTAAAAAGCCAAAGGCAGCGGTCAATACCCTGAGTAATCCATACAGCATCCCCCTCAATTGCGCCGCGCAGTTTAGCAGGAAAGAGAATACGCCCCTTTTCATCCAAACTGTTGTCATACTTGCCAGTCAGTAAATTCACGCCGCCGCCTACCACTTTCTCCCACAAATTCCCACTTGAGCTACATTTTATACTAAAAAAGACGAATGTCAACAGAACGGAAGACGAAGACATCCGATGCGTAAAAAATATAATTACATGTATTAAAATGACTTATAAGATTCCCCGCGCAGAAGATACGCAATAAAATATTAACGCTGTTTGATAACCAAGCGCGCAAACAGGTTGATTGCAGAATCATGAGCCGTTGCGTAAAATACAACAGCCGAGGCAACGTGCACTGTGAGCGGCAGCTGCATTCGGAGAATAGCTGTACGAGGAGGAATCATCCTATGAAAAAAAATGAGCAGGCGCATCTTCCGACGCTGGGAGTCGGGCCGGCGTGCATCGCAATTATGATAGCGTGTACGGTGATGGGAATCATACTGGTACGCTTCGGGATGCTTGCAAAGGGACAGGTCAACCGTGCAATACCCGCGCGTCTTTTTGTCGGAGCCGGGATTTTGTGTATTGCAGGCGGCATTGCATTATGGAGCGCGGCGGTATTCGGCGCGCACATCGACGCTACGATCAAAGCGGGCCGCCTTGCAACTGACGGCGCGTATGCCTTCGTGCGTAATCCCATTTATTCTGCATTCTTGTTCATCTGCACCGGCGCACTGCTGCTCTGTCGTAATTGGCAGACGCTTATTTTACCGCCGATTTTTTGGCTCTACCTCACTGTATTTATGAAACTGACGGAAGAAAAATGGCTTACCGACCGCTTCGGCGATGAATATGCGGCGTATTGCAAGCGCGTCAACCGTTTTATTCCATGGAAAAGAAAAAGATAAGCGCATTAAAGCAAAATTGAACCGCTTGCCCTCTTACCAATGAGCGGTGAAGGAAAGCTGCGGTAAACCTTTCTCGCATCCGGATTCTTGAATCCGAATAATTCGGAGAACAAAGCATCCGCTCGATAAGTTGCCGGAGATTCTATCCACATTACGGAAAAAAGTTTTGAAGCCAAGTCGGCTGCCGCCTCCATTCCGCCTCGTTCGTACGGTTTCGGGGATTTTTGCGTCATCGTATAAAAGAGGTATTCGGAACAAATCGTGATTCCTCCGGAGTTCCCCCGCAAGTCCAATATGATATTTTTTTTGTCGGGGTGATTTATCACCGTATTCGCATATTTTCCCAGAACGATTTCAGCCCCGCGACTATATTGAGAACCTGCAGGAGGAAGCATAAAACTTGAAATGCTTACATAAACGGAATCAGCCGTTTCGACTTCACGGTATTTGATATTTCCAAGCGACTCAATCGCATTGTCGTCATACACCGGAACGGCGATATTCTTTCCGTCAAAGCTGAACGTATAAAAACTCAAAACTCTTTCGGAAACCGCTCCGAGCCGGTATACGTTTTCGCCTTTCGCCGGATAGTAAAAAAGATTTTCTGCACTACCGGTGAACTTCATGTCCGCCGCAACGGACGGGACGCCGCTTTGGCACACGGTAAAACCATCCTCCGAGTTTTCGACAAATATATTCGCATAATAAAACGTACGATGATATGTAAATCTCACGTTTGTATTCCATGCGGCAGCAATAAAATGACTGTCGGAGATATAAGGTGCAAGATCTTCGTGCAAGTCAAAAACGATTTGTCGAGATTCGATTTTCTTCTGCCCCTATAGTTTTTAAGCACGGAACGGACAAACTCCTCCGCATTAAAACCCTTTTGCGTCATATCGTCGTAGCCCGCATACGCCGTTCTTAAATAGTAAGAAAGTGTTTCGATATCGTCTTCAAGCTCTTTGTACGTGATAAACGAATTGTACGGCGTGTTTTGGGCAATATACGTCTCCCGAACCTCATGACGCTCCGAAGTCTGCTTTGAAAACGCCCCCGCCGCGATAAATACAGCCGCCGCCACGCACGCAATGTTCTTTTTAAGATTTGACATGTTTTTAGGTCTCCTTGCAGAGGATATTATCATTAATTTCTGGTTTTATGAAGTCAAAACAAATATTCAAGGGAGGACACCACAAGATATCTTTTATGCAAGTTTTCCGTAAGGAAAACTTGGGGCGGACGGGGAACAGGTTATACTGTTCATATATCATTTTTTCCTGTCCGCAGCCCTTTGGAATCCCGGATTATCCGCACATTTTAGTTTTTTGGGTAAGATATTTGCGATATTCATAAAAAATAGAGAAGTTCGAAACTTGTAAAATCGAGCATAGCTCGCAGGTTTCTTGCTTGGGCATACTGATATAAAAACCACAATGATTTACACCCATGTCCTGAACAAAGGACTGCTTGGAATTATAAGCCCGTTGGATACGCTTTGATTTTTGAAGAAATGTGGCTGATTTTGTTTGACGATATTTTTTGTGAGCGGGTGCGGGGAGTTTATACGGATAGTTATAAAACATTTTAATTTTTTCAATTTTATGTATAATTACAACATAGTGATCTTGATGTAGATTTTATACTGATAGTTTTGCTGGTATAAGAGATTATGGCGGATATGGAGAAGATGTGTTAGATTGACGCTCCGCACTGGGGCACTTGAAATTAAAGTAGAAATTTTAGAATAAACTGATAGGATATTCTCATTGTGGGAGGCAAGTATTGAATTGTATAGAAATTTGTGCTGGTGCAGGCGGACAAGCCTTAGGATTAGAAGAAGCCGGTTTTGAACATATTGCCTTAGTTGAATATGAAGATGACTATTGTAAAATATTAAAAAGCAATCGTCCGAATTGGAATGTTATCTGTGCTGATGTAAAAGATTTTTCTGGATCAAATTATGCGGACACAATCGATTTACTTGCAGGAGGTGTGCCTTGTCCTCCGTTTTCTGTTGCTGGAAAACAACTGGGAAAATCTGATGAAAGAGATTTGTTTCCGGAAGCTTTAAGACTTATTAAAGAAATTAATCCAAAAGCAGTTATGCTGGAAAACGTAAAAGGTTTTCTAGATTCTAAATTCGATGAATACAGAAATTCTATACTCAAAAATCTAGAATCCCTCGGCTATAAAGTTCAAATAAAACTACTTAATGCTTCTGATTACGGAGTTCCTCAGTTGCGTCCCAGAATTGTAATCATTGGAATCAGAAATGATATTACGGCTGAATTCCAATATCCTTTGCCAAGCAATGGAAAAACAGCTACAGTGGGGGAAACTCTTTCAGACCTAATAAAAGAAAACGGCTGGAAAAATGCGGATGCATGGATTAAAAAAGCAAATTCCATAGCTCCCACTATTGTTGGTGGTTCAAAGAAACATGGAGGACCAGATTTAGGACCGGTAAGGGCAAAAAAAGCCTGGGCGGAACTGGGAGTTGATGGATTAGGAATTGCAAATGAGGCTCCTTCTATTGATTTTGAAGGGATGCCAAAGCTAACACCCCGGATGATAGCACGTATACAAGGGTTCCCTGATGAATGGTCGTTTGGAACTAAGAAAACAGCTGCCTGCAGAATGATAGGAAATGCCTTTCCCCCACCTGTAGCAAAAGCTGTAGGAGAACAAATAAGGAAGATTTTAGAAAATGGAATCGTTGTTAGCAATCGAGAGAAAAAAGTATCATAAATCTTTGTTGGAAAATGGAGTTTTAACCATTGATAATAATGGAGTTCCAAGTAATGCAGATAAATCTTCTAGATTATCAATTTCGATAGCAACTGGCATTGCAAATGCACTTATGGCAGAAACCGCAGAAAAAGCCGTGGGACAAACATCTGGAGCAAAATTTGAACTCATTAATATGGAGTTTTTAACACACACATTCCCGAAACTTCAAAATCTGCGTCCTGGGGTATGGCATATAGTAAAATTAGGAAATCGTAACACGATAAAAACAAGTAGTTTTGTACAGTATGAACACTTGGAATATTTGAGCAGATTAACTGAAAATGATGCAAAACTTGCAGCAAGTATGGGAAATGACTATATGGTGGCTCCCGATGTGGTTATTTATCGAGAAGCTGTTGAAGATTCCGAAATAAATAAAACACAAATAATTGTTGATGATGATGTTGCTAAAATGGCATGCATTAGAAAAAAGAACGGAGGGCTTCCCATTCTTCATGCTTCTATTTCGGCAAAATGGACAATGAGGAGTGACCGCGCACAAAACAGTCGAACTGAAGCATTAGGCCTGATTCGTAATAGAAAAGGGAATCTTCCACATATATCAGTTGTAACTGGTGAGCCTTTACCAGGACGACTAGCGTCTTTGGCATTGGGTACTGGAGATATTGATTGTATGTATCATTTTGCACTATATGAATTGATAGAGGCTGTAAGAGCAACTGGAGCAGAAGACTCGATTGAATTGCTTGATGTGTTGGTTCAGGGAAAAAGATTAAAAGATATAAGTGATTTATCGTTAGATTTAGCAGTATAAAGACACATATCAATACCATCAAAGCGGATTTTGCGGTCGACCCGCAAAACCGTTTAAGGCCATGTTATGCTTAACAGCCCACTGGGCTGGCTGCTGTAATAAGATTTTCCCTATATATTGTTTTTGAGTTTAAAATGTTTAAGTGCGACAAATGTGATCTTTGTTGCTTACATATTGGACAATGCGAGATGTACAAAGATTTAGACCGTGGAGACGGAGCGTGTAAGTTTCTAAACGGAACTTTATGTGCAATTTATGAAAGCAGACCTCTTTTATGTAGGGTTGATGAAAGCTATGAAAAGTTCTTTTCTGACAAGATGAGCAGAGATGAATTTTATGAACTAAATTATCAAGGTTGTAAAACCTTGAAAGAAAAATATTTGGAGGTGTAATATGCCATTACCATTTATTGTTGCAGGATTTGCGGCGGCAGCAGAGCCTTCTACACCGGTGCTTAAAAAAATTAATTGGAGAGGTCCGTATAAAACAGAGGCGCAAGTCCTGCAAGAGCAGCTTGCTTATAGTAGATGCGCAGGGCATTAAAAATACTGACAGCACCGAAGGGAAAGGATACGATGTGGGCAAAAAAATATCAGGGATAAAGCGTCACATAGCGGTCGATACGCAAGGTTTCTCCATAACGGCAGCCAATATTACCGACAGAACCGGTGCATTACTCGCTTTTGAGCAAAATAAAGATAGGCTGACAGAAGTAAAAAGCATTTTGTGTGACGGCGGCTACAACGGCAACCCGTTTGCCGATGATGTCAAGGCAGTTTTTGGCAAAGAAGTAACGGTACAAGTAGTCAAGCGCAATGAATTATATATATTCGAAGTAATTCCCAAACGCTGGATAGTGGAACGGAGCTTTGCATGGCTTGAAAACCAACGCAGGCTTTGGAAAAACTGCGAGAGAAAGCATAATACCGCGCTCCAATTTATAATACTGACTTTTATATCGCTTCTGCTTAGAAGATATTAAACAGGTTCTAAGGTTCAGACCTATTTCAGAAAGAAAAATTGGACAATTTGAAAGACAGTTGTCTTATTACTGACCTTTTGAAGGTTATTCTGCATTATTGATTTTAATTAAATCATCTTCTTTTATTTCAATATGAAATGTCTTTATACAAGATTTTATAAGTTTATGCTTGTTTAAAAACTCTCTAAATTCTTTAAAATTAGTTGTTTCAATGATTTTATTAAAAAAGCCTGTATAATTCGAATAAATAGAATGAAAATGTTTAAAATCCATTGACTGATAATCGTTTAATTCAACTTTATAATTTCCCCAATTCTTTTTTGGAACATTTGCGTTTTCAAGAATTTTTGTTATGTATTTAGCTAAACCACAACCAATTCTAAAGATAGATTTATCATTATCATCTTTAGGAATTGTTCCTATGTTGTGATCTACGAAATAACTTTCTTGGTTATCAATAGATTCTCTATTATTTTTGCTTTTGTCCATAAAATAATAATCAGGCATTTTATACTGAACTAAGGTTTCATTGTCGCTTTGATGTGCAATGTATGATTCAAAAATGACCCCGGTTTCATCTTCACATTCCACCAATGCAATAATAATGTTATTTACTGGTGATGGTAATGTTATAACTGCAACTAAGGAATTTTCTTCTAATTTTTTTATCAACTCAGTATCATTGTTTTCCATTTTTATTCCTACCTTTTATTTTTCCGCAAAATCTTCCAGGACTTCCCACAAAGCTCAAGTTTTAACTGTTGCCTGATTGAATCAAGTAAATTAATTGTCATTTTGATAGCTGGCATTTATTCCTAATTCCTTGTCTTTATAGCATAAAAGGGAACCTTTTTACAATTCCCCAAATGCTAATAAGGCAGAAATCTTTTCCAGTTCTTGCCTTTTCTTATTTCTGAAAAATGCCGTTTTGTTTCTTAGCTGTGTTTATGTCCTTTTAATCCGCGTGGCGTATGAATTGCATTTTTATATCGTTCAACGACAGCTTCTGACCAAACAAGCCTTTTTATTCCGTTTTCGCTTCTTATTGCATCTACGCCGTCACGGTATCCCCAAAGTCTTAGAACCTGTTTGGAGTCTCATCAAAAGGATTTGCATAACACTCAATATTATGATTGCAGAGTACTATGAATGCTCAACTTTTATTTTTCTTAGAACCTGTTAAAGGTCTTCTAAGTAGAAGTGATATAAAAGTTAGTATAATGAATTACAGTGGGGTATTATGCTTTCTCTCGCAGTTTTTCCTCAGCCTGCGCTGCTTTTCGAGCCATGCAAAGCTCCGTTCCACTATCCAGCGTTTGAGAATGACTGCGAATGTATGTAATTCATTGTGCTTGACTACTTGTACCGTTACTTCTTCGCCTAAAACTGCCTTGACATCATCGGCAAACGACTTGTCGCTATAACCGCCGTCACATAAAATGCTTTTCACTTCCGTCAATCCATCTTTATTTTGCTCAAAAGCGAGCAAGGCGCCCTTTCTGTCGGTCACATTGGCCGACGTTACGGCAAGGGCATGCGGCAATCCTTGCGTATCGACTGCTATGTGCCGCTTTATCCCTGATATTTTCTTGCCCGCATCATAGCCTTTGCCTTCGGCGCTGCCGGTATTTTTAGCGCTCTGCGCATCGACTATAAGAAAGATGCTCTTGCAGGACTTGTGCCCCTGTTTTGTACGAGCCTCGCCAATTAATTTTTTTTAAGCACTGGTGCAAACGGCTCTGCTGCCCATCTTCTACCTTATTCCATAGGCTAAAATAGTAGTAAACGGTAGTCCATTTGGGAAAACCTTCCGGCAGCATACGCCATTGACAGCCGCTTTTGAGCAGGTACAGTACGGCACAAAATATTTCATACAAATCCACTTTTCTCGGAGCGGTCTTTTTCCGTCCGCTTTCCAATGAGGGGCGGATATGCTCAAATTGTTCGCGCCTTATGTCGCTGGGATACTGTTTTCTCATACTTGTATTATAGCATAGTAATAGACATTAAACAGGTTCTTACTTGATGCAGGATCCGAATACACATAGCGTTCCGCAAATGCCATTATTTGAGCAAAATCAGGCCAATACGTCTGTAAAAAAGTAAAATTCCCCATAAATATCTCCGGATAGTAGCATAAAAGAGGCACATTTAACAGTTGTGCGCAACAAGCGACCATGAGGCCTTGAAACGGCATGACGGCATGAGGAAGTTCTTTCTGCAAAGAGCGCTTTCGACACTATTTCCGTAAAATATGCGCACAGCTTATTGACATTCTGCAATAGATTCTGTATTGTACACGTCATATTGGTTGCTTAGCTCAGCTGGTAGAGCAATGGACTGTTAATCCATGTGTCGCAGGTT
>CAUTZW010000034.1:0-27856 GCA_963543045.1 uncultured Treponema sp. | reverse complement strand
TTTTCTACATTCCCACCCCCTATTTTAAAAAAGGGGGGGGGCCCCCCCAGAGAAAAGAGGAATAACGGCTTCTTTGTTAAAGCACGGGACGAGGAGGGAGGGCCCCCCCCCCCCCCCCCCCCGTGAGCGGAGTTGTTATTCGTGTTTGTTTCATAGATTGTCCTCCATCATTTTATCGCGCCTCTCGGTACATAATGCTCCGGCTCATAAAAATGCACCTGTCTCTTGCAAACCGAAACTCCCCGTCCTCCCGCGCAGTATCGCAAAAATTCGGTACGAATGCAAATGCCGTACATGACAGGAAAACGCTGTTTTACGCCGCCGCGTCCGAATGCGCTTCATCCCGTCCCCGAACACATTGCCCTATCATGCCGCGCACCAGCAGCCGGAACGCAAACGGTATTCCGCCCGCACCGTTACAGCGCGCCTTACGCGCTTGCAATGCGTCCGTGTTCCAAGATGATTTTCCGCTGTGCTTGGTCGCCGACTTCGATGTCGTGCGTTACGACGATAATTGTGCTGCCGGAATCGTGGAGCTTTCGGAAAATGTCCATGACAATCAATTCGTTTTTTTCGTCGAGGTTTCCGGTCGGCTCGTCGGCAAGCAAGAGTTTGGGATTGTTGATCAGTGCGCGCGCAATGCAGACGCGCTGCTGCTCGCCGCCTGAAAGCTGATTCGGCAAATGGTGCGCGCGTTTGTCCAGTCCCACGCTCGCAAGCGCCTCCATCGCCTCGTCCTTGTCCGGCATACTGTGGTAATACTGCGCCATCATCACGTTTTCAAGCGCAGTCAGATAATTGACGAGGTGAAACTGCTGAAAGACCAGTCCGATCGTGTCGCGCCGCACAACCGTCAGCTCCTTGTTCGACAGTTTTGAAATGTCGCGTCCGGCAAGTTCGATTTTTCCGAACGACGGTTTATCCATACAGCCGATGATGTTCATCATCGTCGTCTTTCCCGAACCGGACGGTCCCATGATCGAAATCCACTCGCCTTCGGCAACAGAAAGGTTCACGCTGTCGAGCGCTTTTAATTCGCCGTAGACTTTGGAAACGTTATTTAAAGTCAAAATATCCATATCGCATTCCTCTTTTGATTGAATCTTCGTTATTCGCCGCGTAAAACCAGCGCAGGGTCAATGTCGACGGTCGTCCGCACGGGAATGAGACAGGAAATGACCGTGATGACTGCAGAAACTGCCGCCGTAAACGGAACAAGCGGGAGCGGAAAGCTGACCGTCCGCGCAAAAACGTTGACGCTCACGTTGTTTGCAAAAAAATAGCCGAGCACGATGCCGATAAGCCCGCCGGCAATGCCGAGCACGAGCGCTTCGCCCAAAAAGTCTTTAACGACGCTTACGTTCGACGCGCCGAGCGCTTTTTTAAGCCCGATTTCTTTTTTGCGCTCGGCAACGGACGCCATCATCGTCGTGGTAACGCAAATCATCGTCAAAAAGAGTACGATGACCGTAACAATCCACACGAGCGCCTGCAGTTTGCTTAAAACCGCGTCCTGCGACTCGGTAACGCGCTTAACAAGGCGGGCGGTAACGGGTGCGCCGCCGCTTTCGACTTTCTCTTTTATCGACGCAAGAAATTCTTGATTGCCTTCCACGCTGCATTCGATAACGTCGAATACGCCCTGCCCGTCAGTGTGCGCCGCGCCGCCGATGCTCAAAACGTCTTCGGCATTCATAAAAACGAACTCTTCTTCAACGCCGCCGGTAATGACGATTCCGGAAATCCTGCACTGCGTAACCGTTTCGTCTCCGTCGGGCTTCGGCGTATTGATGATAATCGTATTGCCGATCGAAGCGGAGAGGGCTTTTGCAATTTCGTTCCCGATTAAAACCTCTTTCGGTGCGTCCGGCCAGTCGCCGCGCACAAGCCAATACGGACTGCTGTTTTTCGCTTCCGTTAAGTCCGTTCCGGCAAGCATACACGGCTGCTCGTTGATTTTCGCGCTTTTGTACACGTAGGGCGCAAAGCCGACCAATTTTTCAGCGGGAATCGCCGCGCGGATTTTTTTCGCATCGGCACGGCTGATTTTGCTACCCGCGTCCCCTGCCGCGTCCGTATTCGGAATAAAAATGATGTTTGCGCCGTAGGAGCGGAACACCTTTCCCATCTGGCGCGGAATGTCGTAGTAAATGGTCAAAAGCCCCGACAACACGCACGCGCCGATGGAAACGGCAAGGAGCGCAGTCATCATGCGGCTTTTCCGCCGCACAAGCGAGCCTAAAATCATCTTAAAATACATATTTCGTTTCGTCATGCACACTCCTCATATCGTAAAAAATTGCCGCTCGTTCTTTCCCCTCTCGACTGGAATCCGCTTTGTCTACCGTCCGTGCAGGACTTCGGTGGGATTGAGCTTGAGCAGATAGCGCAGCGCGGGAAGACTTCCGATGAGCGTGATCAAAAAAATATTTATCACGACAATCGGAATGACCATCGGCGTTACGGGAATGGCGGACGAAAAAACCGTCTGCCCGATAATCTGCGTAATGCCGAGTCCCGCAAAGTAGCCTGCCGTCCCGCCGAAAACGCCGGTTATCATAATCTGCGTCAAAATCAAGAGGGCGACCGAATAGTTCGCCGCTCCGATCGCCTTTTGCAGTCCGATTTCCGTGCGGCGTTCCATAACGCTTGCGCTCACCAAGTTTGAAATGCCGAGCGCGGAGGCGATAAGGCTTAAAATCGTGATTAAAAGCATGAGCAGGGCGGTTTTGTTCAAAATCGCGCCCTCCGACTCGGAGACCTGCCGCACCGCCTTTGCAACGCTGTCCGTCAGCACTTCCTGCAGCTGGTAGCAAATGCTGCTGACGTAGGCGGTGCAGTACCACACTTCTTTTTCTTTTATCGTAAGACTTAACGGATTCCGCGCCGCTTTCCGCGCAAGGTCGTTGTCGGGGGTCGTAAGTGCGCTCACTTCGATACTTTCGACGATATTTGCGCGTCCGTACAAATCCTGTGCGTCTTTGAGCGGAACGTAGACGTTTTCGTCCTCCGCGCTGCCGGAATTAAAAACCGCCGCGATCGTAAATACTTTTTTTCCGCCCGCCGCGCCGAGCGTAATGCGGTCTCCCGCCTTGAGCGCATTTCTGCCGGCAAAAAGACTGCCCGCCATGCAAACGCCCTCGTCCGTGTCGCGCGGCCATTCGCCGTTCACTTCCCACCAGGTACGCATTCGACTCATTCCCGTCGTCACCGACTGCCCCGTACTCAAGTCGAGCTGTTTGTTGAACCACGTCCCGATGACTTTTACCGCGCCGCCGGAGCCTTCGTTCACCGCGTTGACCGGCAAAAACGGCGCAAAATCTACTATATTATATGCCCAGAAAATCGTTTTGATTTTCGGCAATTCGTCTTCGCGCAAAAAATGCCGGTTCGCCGTCTTTCCGGTGTCCGCGCCGTAAATGCTCGAAAGCAGCGACGCCTCTTTGTGCATGACCGTAATGTTTGCGCCGTAGGTTTTCAGTTCCTGATTCACTTTGTCGCCCACGCCGAGCATGGTGTTGAGCATGGCGCTTGAAAGCGCTGCGCCGAGCGCAATCGTAAAGGCGATCATCAGCATTTTCGATTTTTGGCGGAACAACGCTCCGCCGATCATTTTCCAAAACATTCGTCCCCTCCTTTATTTGAATCGGTAGGATTCTTTTTCGAGGTCGCTCAAATAGATTTTGATTTTCCCGTCGTGAATGAGATACACGAGCGGCACGGGATTACAGCCGCCCGGAAAACCGATGGTGCCGCGGTTCATCACCACGTCGCAGAGTTTGCAGACGACCTGCCCCTTGCGTTCAAAATAGCCGCTCGGCCCGCAGATGTCGCAGGCGTCAAGACACACGCCGTACGAACCTTCGCTTTTTTTGATGGCGATAAAACGCATCATAATGCCCGACTCCGACTTGTACTCGTAGCGGTGGAGCCGGTCGTCTTCAAGGTCGCTCAACGGAATGACCGCCGCCCCGTCGGCAATCGTGTAATTTTCCGGCGGCGACAGGGGGACTTCACGCCCCGCGTAAAAACGCAAAACGGTGAGGGAAAGCGCATTGACGGCAAGAAGCGCAAGGAGGAATTGCGCCCAGTTCCTGCCGTTTTTGTTTATCGCTTTCAGTTTCCGTAATTCCGCCTTATTCGTATACGGTTTGACGATTTTTATATTGTTTTTCCACAAAATGACGGCAGCCGCCGCGATAAAAGCAATTTCCGCGAGCACAAAGTAGCGGTTATTGTTGACGACAAAGGCGATAAAACGGAAAAGCGTACGGTTTTTCGGAATAATTTTCAGTGAATACAAACGCTGCACGATGACGATGAGCTGCGTAACGCCCAAAACGGCAACCGCGCCCGCCGAAAAAATGCGGAGTTCCGCCGCGCGGAGTTTTGCAAGCGACTTATAAACCGCAAGAAAGGTGAGCGCAAGCGCACACAAAGCAAGCGTAAAGCCCAGCACGCGGAACAGCACGAGCGAGCTGACCGCGCTTTCGCCGTAGTAGACAAAGGCTTTTTGTACGGATGCCGTTATCGGCACGTAATAAAACATTGACGAAGCGACATATATAAAAAACGCCGCGGAAAATACAGCGTCCGCATATTTTTTGTGCAGAGCGGCGGCGGTTTTCTTCAATAGGAAAAAGAGGAATACGGCAAAGCTGACGGCAACCGGAATCATGCTCCAAAAAGCAAGCTGCGTGCGGTTTACATAGTTCGGGATTGAACGCAAAATTATCGAAACGATACTTGCTGCCAGTCCCGCTAAAAAGGCGGAAAGCGTGAGCCGCCATTTTTTCGACTCAGAAATGACTGAAAAAGCAACGGTTACGACGGCGAGGATCACAATAAACGCGGAAGCGCTGTCCATAACGCGAACAAAAAATTTTAAGATACCAAGCCTCCTTAATTAAACCCGTTCGATGACGAAGTATTGAACTGAAAAAATAAGGAGCGAAAACAGATTCCGCTCCTTATGGATTTTTTTAATTGAGCGACTGCCGCGCCTAAAAGCGGCTTACGCAGCCAAAGTCCGCATTACCACTGCGGGCCAGCCCATTCAAAGTCAGGCCACTCAACGATGAGCGGTTCCGTCCAGAAGCGGCCGGTAACGCCCGTTTCCGCATCGACGTGCAAGAGGTAGTCGTTGCCCGGCGCTTTGATTTCAAACTTGACGTTGTACATACCGAGTCCTTCTTCGAACTTCATGTTCGCACCGTAGTGCGGGCCGTCGCTTGCGTTCATCGGCATAAACGCGACTTCCTGCACTTTGTCCGATCCGTGCTTTTGAATATACGCTTTCACGTGCAGGTACGGAACAAAGTCGCCCGCGCCGTAACCGAGCGCAACGCCCATGTCGTTCGCGCTGATGTCCGCTTCCACGTGGCAGTCCGCATCGTTTTTCGCAAGACTGTTTCCGGCAGGCTCCATATCGACCGGCTGGAAATAAACGCCGCCGACGTGCAGCGGGCCGACATCCATTTCGTCGCCGAACGGGAATTCGTCAAATCCTGCAGCCTCATCTTCCGTAGGCGCAGGCGCCATTTTGTCGCCGCTGTCGGACATCATCTTTGAGTTGTCCGCTTTTGTGCAGGACGCAAAGACGAATGCGAATGCAGACGCCGTTAAAACTACTGACAATAACTTTTTCATAAAAAAAGCTCCTTCTAAAGATTTATATTGTAATCGTAGCGATTATAATATCCAAAATTACCGCGTCCCTCCCCGATAGCAGGAGAGGCTGACCGATCCGGTTTTGCGTTACGCATCGCCGGAAGAATTTTTCAATTCCTGCGTGAGTTTTTTATTCTTTTTGACCGACCACACAACGAGTCCCGCCGTAATCAAAAGAATAATGAACTGCGGAATAATGCTTTCGTAGGTTGCGTAAATGCCGAGCAAGTCCACGTTGAAATTACCCATCCAGCCGACTGCCGTTTTCGGCACCATACCGGCTTCCTGCAGCTCGCCGACGCCCTTCCCCGTAAACGAAAAGCACATGACGTACATCAAAATGCTTGTTACGATAAAGAACGGCTTTAAGGGAAGTTTGACGCTCAAAAATCTGAATGCAAGGAAGACCGCCGTCAGTACGGCGAGCGCAAGAACAATCGCCGCCCACATCGCAAGCCGCCCTTCGGCTCCGTCAACCGCAACGCCCTGAAAGAATAAAATCAATTCCGCGCCCTCGCGCGCGACCGCGATAAACGCCGTAAAAATCAAAAGCCATTTATTGCCCGTCGTAACCGACGTTTCGACTTTCGACTGGATGTATTTTTCCCAGTTCTGCGCTTCCGACTTTGAAAGCATCCAGTTGCTCACGTAGAACAACACGATGACGGCAACGAACATACCGATTCCTTCAAAAATCTCGCGCGCGATGCCGCTTTGCGCGCCAGCAATCAAACCGAACAGAACCGCCAGAATGACGCTGAACACGATGCCGAACGCGCCGCCGGCATACACCGATTTGACGTATTTGTTTTTGCCGGTCTTAACGAGGTACGCGATAATCGCCGCAATAACCAAAATCGCTTCAAGCCCTTCGCGGAGCACCAGCACAAACGACGCGATAAATGTCGCCGCCGCCCCCGAACCCTTGCCCTTGTTTTTGCCGGACGTGCCGTCAAGCTCCGCCGCATCCTGATACAGCATTTTGATAAGCATATCCTTGTGCTCTTTGACTTCCTGCGCGTCCTTGTCGCTTTTGACATTTCTTCTATATTGATAGAACGCATTTTCGACCGCCGTCTTCCGTGCACCGGAAAGATACCCCATCGTTATCTTTTCCATGCCCTTCGACTCGTAATAACGGAAATACGCCGCGTTGACCTCCGCGTAGGCCTCTTTATTCTTGCCCTGCGTGTATAAATCGTACGCATTGTTCAAATGAACTTCCATCTGCTCAACGATGCTCGTCCATGTCGCGAATTCTTGTTTCGTTTCAGAAAAAATCGGCCGGAAGGCAAGCGCCGCAAAAAAGATGAATGTTAAAAATCGAATTTTTCTTATATCGTTCATACCTACACCCTTAAACGGTTTTTATTCGTGCGGAAGGTTTGCAAGTCCGGTACACGCGCCGTGATTGCTGATTTGGGTTAGTGTATGCTAACCCCAAAAAAAGTCAAGTCACCCCCGGTTCCACCACGGCAAGAGTATGAAAGGAAAAAGATTATCAGCTTGATACGACAAAACTGACTGAGAAGGAAGTCAAGACAAGCGTCTGGCGATACACATTTACCTATTACAATACGAAACGTGTAACGACGGTAAATCCCGACAGTTTGGCACTAGTAATATAGAGGGAAAAGCCAGCATCTAAAAAGATGCTGCTTAAATACATTTGAAAATATTAATCCTGCCTACTTTTTTAATATTTTCTTAAAAAAATCCATAATCGCTTCTTCGCCACCCCATGCGCGACGCACATCTTCGTTATCGAGTATTCTACAATGTCCTGTTATATTATTTTTTTGTACACGCCATCCGTTTGCTTCCGCTAAATCATTCCAAAATACATACCCTCCCAGTGTTGGAAAATTAATATTAGGCAAAGTCGGCATACCTTCTAACAACTTAGGAAACTTACTTATCAGCTCTATAGCTTGTTGTATCAAAACAAGATTTGTGCTTATCTCCATAAATCCTCCCTACTTATCTTAGCCACGAGTTTTTTATGCCACGGCAATAATATATAGACCTCCTGGCATATGCTTTAAATCAAGCATAAATAAAAACTTAATATTGGATTGTTATTATTAAAAAATAAAAATATCTTTACTATCTATTAATCCAATGTTAATTTTAATAGTATATTATACACGATATCCCTTCGTCAACTGGGCAAAGAAGAGAGAATATAGAAATTCTATATTTAAAATATAAAGTTATAGTAACTTACAAAAGCTTTCTTATGAAACGCTGCGTTGTCCATGATGATAACGAGGCCTTTCGGTAAGGCCTTGAGCAGCTTATCCTTAAGCCACTGTTCAAATAGGAGCGCCTTCATCGTTCCGCCATAGGTGAATAGAGCAACAAATTTTCCCTTGCGCTGCCCTACCGCAAGACCGACTCGCTCATGATGCTTGCCGCTGATACGCATATTGACCCGTTGGCCTCAAGGACTTCGGGCATATTAGCGATACATCTGAGTTTCGATACCGGTTTCATCAACATATACGAGCTTTCCGTCAGGAATATCTTTAATTTTCTCGGCATCCTGCTCTTTGTAGAAAATGCTCTTTTTTTCGCGCGATGCTGAGTTTGCCCAGGCATTTCAGCGCTGATGACGGGCAGCAGCCGAATACTTCTGCGATTTCTTTAAGAATCTGTTTAATATCTAAGAAATAATCTATAATGCAAGGATGAGCAATCAGTATCCAAGCGCCATAACGCGCGAACAATTTGATCATATCCGCCTGTTATTAGAAAGCGGACGGAAAAAGGCAGCGCCGAGAAAACTAGACCTATATAAAATATTTTGCGCCATACTGTATCTGCCAATGGCACATGCTGCCTGAAGTTTTTCCCAAATGGAATACCGTCTACTATTATTTTAGCATATGGAGTAAACCGTCGGATGAGGCGAGAACATTTTACACTGGTGCTTAAAAAAAATTAATTGGCGAGGCTCCTATAAAACAGGAGCGCAAGGGCTGCTTTCTCATAGGATAGCCATTTGCCTTGAAAATAAAATATAAATCCACTATCTTCCCCTTATGGCTTATAGCAAAGACTTAAGATTTCGAGTAATCGAATATGTAAAAGACGGACACACATTGGCTCAAACCTCAGTGGTATTCAAAGTGTATATCGGAATAGTCATCGCATGGCGCAAGCGCTACAAGACGACCGGCAGCGTAGAAAGAAAAGTCCGGCGGCCAGTCAATAAGAAAATCATCCCGGAAAAGCTCATCGACTATGCCGAAGCGCATCCCAATGTCTACCTCAAAGAAATCGAGGAAGTATTCGGCTGCACCCCGTCGTCAGTGCTGAAACGACTGAGAAAACTCGGCATCACGCGAAAAAAAAGAGTGCTTTTTACAAAGAGCAGGATCCCGAAAAAACAGCGACATATCTGGAGAAGATTAAACACATTCCCGAAGAAAAGCTCATATATGTCGATGAAAACGGCCTCGAAACGCAGATGTATCGCCAATATGCCCGCAGTCCTCGAGGCCAATAGATCAATATGCGCATCAGCGGCAAGCTTTATGAGCGAATCGCCCTTGACGCGGCTCAGAGCGCAGGCAAATTGATCGCTCCATTTACCTACGGCGGAGGATGAAGGCGCCTCTATTTGAACAGCGGGTTTAAAGATAAGCTACTCAAAGCCTTTCCGAAGGGCCTCGTCATTGTCATGGATAACGTAGCTTTCCATAAAAAAGAGATCTTGCATAAAATTGCGAAAGAGCACTCACAGACATTGTTTTTCCTGCCGCCGTATTCACCGGAACACAATCCCATCGAGCATGCATGAAGTGCTTTGAAGCGGAATATTGCAAGTCAAGTACAGCGCTACGATTCTGTCGAGGAAACGAGTAATGCGATTTTATAAGGAAAGTGGGTATAAAGCACACCGAGCGAATAATTACCCGGTCGGATTTGAGAAGTCAGTATACAACTGACCCTTTGGGCTCGGGTCTTGCGGAATTAAAAATCCTCCATTCCTACAGTAATAAAAGCTTCCCATATGATAATTCCCAGAATCGAATTATTTCATTCTGTTTTGAAAAAAGAAGAGGGAAACCTTAGAAAGTATAAAAATTCGAAAGCAGCTTACAATGCGATTTTTCAATACATTGAATCTTAGTATAACCGCAAATGCATTCATTCAAACCTGAGCTACAGGAGTCCGGAAGTTGTTTATTCAGAATGTGAAAAACTTGCAGCTTAAACTGGCATTTTCAGTGTCTATTTTATTGACTTAGGTACACTACCTGCTCCCATATACAAAAAATGCCAGCGATTATAACGGTAGGCGGGGAATTACTATTTACAGGGTATCGCATTTATTGCCGTCAAAGAGTAGGCTATCTTTGCACAATCTTCCCTTGCATTGAAAACCTGCCGCCGCACCTATATACTGCGCCTATGAGTACAGTTATTTTTAATATCATTATTTATCCGATTATTCAGATTGTTGAATTTATTTTTACGGTTTCGCAGACGATTTTCAAAAATACCGGCTTTTCCGTTATGTGCGTCAGCGCTGCGGTTACGGTTTTGTGTTTGCCGCTGTATGCTGTCGCCGAACGATGGCAGGAGCTTGAACGGCAGATGCAAAAGCGGTTGAAAAATGGTGTTGAGCGCATAAAGGCAGCGTTTACAGGCGATGAGCAATACATGATTTTGTCCGTCTTCTATAAACAGAATCACTATCACCCGATTATGGCGCTGCGCTCTTCGTTCGGCCTGTTGATTCAAGTGCCGTTTTTTATTGCGGCGTATGCCTATCTGTCTCATCTTGAAGTGTTACGCGGAACGTCCTTTCTTTTTATACGGGACTTAGGCGCTCCCGATGCCCTCTTCAAACTCGGGGGGGGGGGGGGGGGCTGACCGTCAACCTGCTTCCGATCGCGATGACGCTCATCAACTGCATTGCCGGCGAAGTCTACACGCGCGGCTTTGCGTTCAAGGAAAAAGCCCAGCTGTACGGCATGGCGCTCCTTTTTTTAGTCCTGCTCTATAGTTCCCCCGCCGGTTTAGTCCTGTACTGGACGCTCAACAACGTTTTTTCGCTGCTTAAAAACATCTACTACAAAATCAAAAGTCCGCACAAATTAAAGGTGCTTTTGTGGGTGGCGGCAGGGGTACTGTTATTCGTCATCATTTACCTCAATTATTATCGCATCGGCGGAAACGCCCGCGTACGGAAAATCCTCACGCTCATTTTTGCGTCCGGCGTGTTCCTGCTGACCGCTTTTCCGCTTGCCGCAAAACGCATCAAAATCGACTTGTCGGCATACCTTTCCGAAAAAGAATCCTTTGCGCTCTTTTTAACGGCGTCCCTTTTGCTCACGTTCGTTTCGGGGCTCCTTTTACCGACGAACATGATTGTCTCTTCTCCGCAGGAGTTTTCGTATGTCGACCGTTACGCCTCCCCGCTCTTTTTTGTCGGAAACACGCTGACGCAGGCGGTCGGCTTTTGCCTCTTTTGGCCGCTCGCCCTCTATTTTTTATTTTCCGGCGCCGTCAAACGGATTTTCGCCGTTACCACGTCTTTTGCCGCGCTTTGCGCATTGGTCAACGCCTTTATCTTTCCCGGAAAATACGGATTTATTTCGACCGCACTCGTGTTTGCACACGATGTAAAACATCCGCTTTTTGAATCGGCGATTAATTTAGGCGCGATTGCAGCTGCTGCACTCGTTGTTGCCACCGTAGTCAAATTAAAAAAAACGAAAATGCTGACGACTCTTTCGGCGTTGGCAGCGTTTTCACTTTTTGCGCTTTCGTCTTTGAATGCACTCCGCATTTCCGGCGCGTTTCAGTCGCTTGCCTCCTACCGGAAGCCTGAAGAAGCGGCGGGCGCGACTTCCGTCGAACCGATTTTTTCGCTTTCAACAAAAGGAACGAACGTCGTCGTCCTCATGATTGACCGCGCAATAAGCGTGCTCGTCCCCTACATTTTTGACGACTATCCCGCGCTCAAAGCCAAATACGAAGGCTTTACCTTTTACCCGAACACCGTTTCGTTTAACGGCTACACGTCGCTCGGCTCTCCCCCGATTTTCGGCGGTTACGAATCGACTCCGACGGCAATCAATGCGCGAAAAGACGTGCCGCTCATTCAAAAACGGAACGAAGCGCTTATGATGATGCCGCGTATCTTTGACGAACACGGTTTTCACGTTACTGCGGCGGATTTGCCGTATGCAAACGACAAATGGATTCCCGATATGAGCATTTTTGCGCCCTATCCGAATATCAAAACCTACGTTACCGACAGTTTTTACACGGATTTATGGTGCAAGGAAAATAATTTAGTCCTACCGACTGCAAGCGGCGTGCTCAAACGCAATATGCTTTGGTATTCGCTTTTAAAAACGTCGCCGCTGTTGCTGCGCGAAGGAATTTACGGCTCCGGCAACTGGTGTGCGCTAACTCGAAACGTAGCACTCAGAAAAACGATTAACGGGTACGCCGTCCTCGATTATCTTCCGCGCCTCGTTTCCATCGTTGACGACGACAGCAACAACGCGCTCATCATGAACAACAACACGACGCATGAAGGTTCTTCGTTACAGGCTCCTGAATACCGTCCCGTCTCTGCCGTTACCGAATTCGGAAACGGAAAATATGCAAAAACTGTCGCTTATTCTATCAACGCAGCGACCGTTATGCGCCTTGCCGACTGGTTTCAATACATGAAAGACAACGGCGTGTACGACAACACGCGCATCATCATCGTTTCCGACCACGGACCGGAAGAAAATGTCGTAACGCGCAATCATTTGCCCTTTGAACAAGACCAGTTCACGGCCTTTTTGATGGTCAAAGATTTTAATGCGAAAGGCGACATCAAAACCGACATGACTTTTATGACGAACGCCGACGTGCCCTCCCTTGCGCTCAAAGACCTGATCGAAAATCCCGTCAATCCCTTTACCGGAAATCCCATCACGCAGGATGCTAAAAAAGAGCCCGTCTACATCGCAATGTCGGGAACGCAATTACTCGGCACGAGCGCTTATCAATTCTTTATCGACCCGAGGCAGGACTACTATGTGCACGACAATTTATTCGAGGCCAAAAACTGGATTCCCGCAACAAAAAAGAAGTAAGCGGAATGCCGGAACCGCTATTTGCGGAGGCGGGCTGGCGGGAGAACGGAGTTTGAAAGCATAGAACGGAATTGCCGCCAGCCGTTAGTTTGCCATAGGGCAAACTAACAAGAGGGAGAAGTAATTTCCTCTGAGTGGAGGCGGTATGTTCGTCCGAGTGGGGGAAGCAGGCTCATTCGGGCGGAGGACACAGCTCTCTCTGAACGCAGGGAGCCTCTCCCTTCGAGCATAGGGAACACCTCCCTACGGACGACGTAGGGAATGCCTCCCTATGGGCGTAGGGAATGCCTCCCTATGAACGGGGGCTGGCGAGGGAACGGTGTTTGGATGACTTAACGGAATTGCCGCCAGCCTTTAGGCAACCTAACAAGCGGGGCAGGGAAATTTTCGGGTAAGGTGCGGCGGCATACTTCGCTCTGAGAAAGAGTGATACCGTTATTTTCTTCGGAGGGGCTGCCCGTCTTCTGTTAAGGCTGCTTTTTCAGCCCCTTATCCCCCGTCTCTCTTTCTCTCCGCATCTCCTACGACCGGCGATATGAACGAGCTTGCCCCTCCGTGCAGAAAATTGTCTGCGCTCTCCGCAATATGCCGACGCGTCCGCTTTGCCGACCATTAAGAGTCGATCCACTCTTTTACAAACTGCAAAAGACTGTAGTCCTTCGAAATGCGCACGGATTTTTTGCAGCCAGCAGCTTCTCCTGCCCGAATATCGCTTTCGCCGTCGCCTGCCATAAAAGACTGTGCCAAATCAATATTAAAATCTTTTGCAGCTTCCAAAAGCATTCCGGCTTCGGGCTTTCGGCAGCTGCAGCGGCATTTGTATTCCGGCTTCTCGCCTGCAAATCCCTTGTCCGGGTGGTGCGGGCAAAAATAGAGCGCGTCGATAAAGGCGCCTTCCTTTCCGAGTTCGGTTTCCATTTTGTTGTGAATGACGGAAAGTTCGTCGAATGTGCATTCGCCGCGGGCGATGACCGGCTGATTCGTTACGACGATTGCAAGGTAGCCGCTTTTATTGATGAGCCGAATCGCTTCCGCAGCTCCGGGCAGCAGTTCAAAGTCTTCGGGCTTTGTGATAAAGCCGTTCGCCTTGTTGATTGTGCCGTCGCGGTCGAGAAAAACGCATTTTTGCCGGTGCGAAAGGTTCCGCGCGCGCACTTTGCCGCTTTCAATGTCCGCCTGCGTTTCGTAATACCGCTCCGGAGTCCCCATGTCCTTGATGTATTCCGGCGAATCGTAGGCGAAAATACCGCCGTCTTTGATGTTCGGCTTGAGAACATTGCGGTCAAGGTCGACTTTTTGCGGCAGTCCGCCCGTGCCGGCAAACGATTCCGCCGTTTTTTTGAGCAGACGGGGAGAAATAATTTCGATTCCGGCATTGACGCGGTTTTTGTAGTAGAGCCGCTCGTCCTCTTTGGTCAGCCAGTGCACGACTTGGTGCGAATCTTCGGGCAGTCCGCCTTTTGATTGGGGAGGGAGCGTCCGCGTAACCAAAAGCGAGCTGTCGTACGGGTGCCCGCTCGGATGGGAAAGAAGCGTCGCAAGAGCGCGGTGCGCGGTGTGAAAGGCGATAAAGCGGTTAAAGTCGATGTCGAAAATGACGTCGCCGCAAAGCAGTAAAAAATCTTCCGTAAGGTCTGCCATCTTAAAGAGCGCTCCCGCCGTTCCGAGCGGTTCGGTCTCTTCAAAATACGTGATCCGTACGCCAAATTCACTGCCGTCGCCGAAATGCCGTTTAATCGAGTCCCCCAAATGCCCGATGACAAGCCGAATGTCGATCAGTCCGAATGCTTTGAGATTTTCGATTTGGTACTGCAGAATTGGCTTTCCGCAGATTTCAATCATGGGCTTCGGCACGTCGCTCCGCACAGATGCGATGCGCGTGCCTTTGCCGCCCGCCATTATGACCGTTTTCATGCGCTACTCCGGAAAAAAATGCGCTTCGATTTGGAGGCAGAGCGCGTGATAAATCGGCAAATGCAGTTCTTGGATTTTGTACGTTTCCGTCTCCGGCGCGACAATCGAAACGTCGGCAAGTTTTTTGAGCTTTCCGCCGTCCCGACCAGAAAGCGTGACGGTTTTCAGTCCCTTTGCCTTTGCGACCGCCATCGCGTAGATGATGTCTTTTGAGTTTCCCGACGTCGAAATGCCTAAAAATACGTCTTCCGGCTTCCCGAGTCCGTTTACTTGCTGCGCAAAAAGCGCGTTTCCGTCAACGTCGTTGAGGCTTGCCGTCATTGCCGCGCTGTTGTTCGTGAGTGCGACCGCCGGAAGCGAGCCTTGCAGCTTATCGGAAAGGTAGGCGCCCGTTTCCGCGTCGATTTCCGAAAGGCGGCTTAACAATTCTGTTGAGGGAGCGCGTTTTTTTACAAAGCTTTTCAACAGCTCTCCGGTGATGTGGTCGCTATCCGCCGCGCTCCCGCCGTTTCCGGCAACGAGCAGCTTTCCGCCCGCTTCGTATGACGCAATCAAAATCCTGCACGCTTCCCGAATGTCGTTTCCGCAAACGGTCAGTGCAGGATACCGTTCAATTAAATGTGTTATAAAATCCATAATTCCTCCAGTGTGCGGGGAGGGGAGAGGCGCTCCCCGTTCCGATCGGTACTCACGGAGGATTGGAAGCGGACGCAGTTTTTCCGCCCGTCCGTTCCTCCGTCAGCATTCCCCGCTATTCGTCATTTTTGTCGTAGTGTTCCGGATTGTAAAAAATGATTTTCGTGCCTTCGCTTTCAAATTGGAACGGCACGTACAGCAGGTCTTTGAGCGCGGCTCTGACGGCGGATTGTTTTTCAATCGGAACGTAAAAGAGTAAAAATCCGCCGCCGCCGGCACCCAAAAGTTTTCCGCCGAGTGCGCCTGCTTTTATCGCCGCGCCGTATTGCTCGTCGATTGACGCGGTGCTGATTCCGGAGGAAATCCCGCGCTTACAGCGCCATGTGTAGTCGAGCAGTCGGCCGAAATCGTCGAGCGAAGCGTTTTTGTCGGTCAAAATCTTTTCTGCGTCATCGACCAACGCGTGCATTTTGATAAGATCTGCGGTTTTGTCCTTCATCGACTTTTCCGTCTCTTTTTGAATGTCGGATGAAAAGCGCGAAAATCCGGTAAAAAAGAGCATGAGACGCGCATTGAGCGCCTGTTTCCGCTCCGGCGAAATGATAATCGGATTGACCGTATAGCCGTCTTTTGAAAAATTAATGCGGTTTAAGCCGCCGAAACTTGCCGCGATCTGATCTTGAATGCCGCCCGCCTCCTTACAAAGCTCGCGTTCAAGGTAAATCGCGTCGTCGGCAAGCTGCCGTTTTCCGGCGTACCGCCCTTTGAGCGCGTAAAAGGCTTCCAGCATACCGACTGCAAAAGAGGAACTCGTGCCGAGTCCGCTTCGCGCCGGTAAATCGCTTTCATACGTCAGGCGGATTTCGTGCATATCGAGCCACTGCATTGCGTTCCGGATTGCGGGGTGTTTGATTTCGTCGTATGAATCGACTTGCTCGTTTTGCGAATAGGAAAGATGCGTTTTGTAGTCGAAAAAACGCGGCAAATGCCGCACCGTCACGTAGCAATATTTATCGAACGTCGTCGAAATGACCGCGCCGCCGTGCTCGTTGTAAAATCCCGAAAAATCCGTTCCGCCGCCGAAAAACGACATCCGAAACGGCGTCTGCGTAATAATCATCGTTCCTCCAAAAACAAAAATCTATTCTTTTTCGACTGTCTGCAGCAGTTCGAAAAGCTGTTTTGCCGAATTGTCCAGCGAATATTTTTCAAAAAGCGGAGCGGGAGGCTCCACCGGCTCTTTTAAGAGCGCGTCCAAGTCGACATCCGGCTGTGACGGGTCGATATAATGCGCGCACTTTCCATATATTTCCGGAAGAGAGGCGGCATTCGACACGATAACGGGCGCGCCGCACGCAAGCGCTTCAAGCGGAGGAAGTCCGAAGCCTTCGAAATAGGAAGGCAGGACGAACGCCTTGCACTTTTGCATGAGCGCTTTTACTTCTCCGTCGCTCAGATAGCCGACCAGAATGACATTGGAAAGCGTTTGCAGCTTTTGAAGCTCCGGCGGAATAAAGTTTTTAAATAGCGTTCCGGAGATGACAAAGGTTTCGTGCGGGTAGAGTTCGGCATGGTCGGCAATCCATTTGAGGTTTTTCCGGAGCGAGAGGCTCCCGAGCGTAAAATAAAATTCCTTTTCTTTCAGACCTCCGAGCCGCTCAATAATGCCGTTATCGGGAACAATCGAATTGATATGGTTCGAGCCTGAGTAAATAACGCGGATTTTTTCGCCGGGTACGCCGTAATATTCCATAATCTGCTTTTTGCTGAACTCCGAGACGGTGCAAATGACCCGCGCATTTTTTGCGATCCGCGCGTACATCCGGCAGGCTTTACACATTGTGCGGCGGTCCTTTGCGGAGCGGAAATCTTCCGGAAACACGCGGCAGTAAATGTCGTGTAGGAAGACGATGTTGCGCCCGAAAAACGGCGTCCGGTTCCCATAGTCGAGGCAGACGGACGGGTTAAACAAGAGATACAAATAGAGTTTGATTTTTTTGAGGGCGGCTGCAGGTGTTTTAAAAAGGCGGACGGTGCGCAGATTTTTAAACGGCGGAATATCGTCCGGCATATTCGGCGGCAGGACGAGCGTAAACTCGTTCGGGGATGCAAGCGCATCAAGCCGCCACGTAATTTCATGCGCAAAACGCTCGATTCCCGTCAATTTGTCGCTGTAAAAAAGTCCGCTAATTGTAATTTTTGCCATGTAAATCTCCAAAATCCTTTTTGAGCCCCGTTGCACTCAAGTGAAGCTGCAATGCCTTGTGCGCCGTTCTCGCAGTTATCGAACCGTTTTCAATGCAGGCGGCCGCGCTCGTGCCGGCGATACCGCTGTATCCGTTTTAGGGCCGGCCCGCTTTCGCGTCGGGAGGCGACGGAGTTTCTTGCGGTGCGCGCTCTACCGGCGGCTTCGCTGCCGGTTTTGCCGCATCCTTCGCCGGTTCTTTGCTTGCGTCGGCCGCAGTCGGCGCCATTACAGGCTCGTCGGCAAGATCTTCATCGGGAAGTTCATGCGGCGCGTCAATCGTGCGGCTAATGGCTGAAGCCTTTTTCGCTGCCTTCTTTTTCTCCGGCGCGGCAGGCTGCTGTTCAGGCTTCGCTTTATCGGCCGGAGTGTTCTTCCCGTTTGCGCCATCCGGCTTCTTATCATTCGTATCCGTCGGTTTCTTTCCGTCCGGCGCAGGGGGGGTATCGGCTCCGGTGCTTCCGGTTTTCTTGTTTTCCGCACCGGCCGCTTTGTTCGGCGCGTTCGCATCCGACTTACCGTTCGACGGAGCGCCCGGCGCTTTGGCGCCGGTATTTTTATCCGCAGGCGCGGCGGAATCTTTTGAACCGGCAGCCTTTTTCTTTTCCGCCCTACTTTTCCGTATCTCCTCAAATTTCTTTTCAAAGATCGGAATATTTTTGTTGTCCTTGAATTTCGCTTTCAGCTCATTAAAGCGCGCGCCCGCCGCAGGGATTTTCTTCTGCGTTATCAAAATGTTAATAAAATTGACGAGAATGTCGGCGTTGTCGGGATTTTCCTTCCACAGCGTCTTGTACACTTCTTCCGCCTGTTCAAGTCGGCCGTCCATTGCAATGATGTACGCCAGCGACACCCGCACGCTCAAGTTGTCGGGATCGCGGTTTAAGAGTTTGAGGTAAATCCGCCGCGCGTCGCCCCATTTTTTCGACATGGCATAGGTGCGCCCCAATTTATAATACGCGCTCCAGTAAAGGGTTTTGTTTTTCATCGCCCGTTTGTAATAATCCTCCGCCTTATCGTACTTCGCCAGCGAAAAATATTCGTCGGCGATGGACAGATATTCGGCCGAAAGATTACTTTGCACCGCCGTCCGCTCGCCGGGAACGGGCAGATGCGCCTCCGTCGCGCAGGACGCAAGCAAAAGCAGCAGCGCCGCCGACACGATTGCCGACGCACGCCGCGCCGGACGACTTTTTTTTCCGCTTTCGGAGCATACGCGCATGGATCGCCTACCCCAGCACCGTCTTTTCGATTTCAAAAAGCTGCGAACGGTACAGTCCCGTTATGTTGCTTCCGTAATCGGCAATCAGCTGCATGATGTTGCGCGGATTGTCGTGGCTGTCGATGCCGTTCATCCGGTCGCCCGCGTCGCCGAGCCCCGGCAAAATATACGCCGCATTGTTAAGCATCGGATCGAGCCACAGCGTGTAGCACGTGCAGTTTGAAAGCGCCCGCGTTACCCGAATGCTCCCTTTTAATGCGGAAATGACGTTGAAGAACTTAATCGACTTCGGATGCACGCCCTGACTTTCCAGATATTTTACGACCGTCACCAAAGAGCCGCCGGTCGCATTCATCGGATCGGCAAAAATCAAATCTTTTCCGTCAAGCTGTTCAAAATTAAAAAACGAATTCTTGAGGTTGAGGATATATTCCATGTCGTTTTCATTTTTTTTGTCGTTCCGGCTGATTTTAAACAGCGCGAACGGCGTGATGTAGCGGTGCGACGAATATTCTTCAATTTCCTTCGATATAATCATACTCGGAAGCAGCGCGCCGCGCAGCATAACGCACATCACCGAATTTTCGATTTTGTAATCGATGTCGGGAATTTTGTGTACCGCATAGTTTTGTACCGGATCGGTAACGGGCGTTTTCACGACAATATGATTTTTCTTGTCCGAATGCTCATCGGTGAAGGCCATGCGGAACAGCATTTCGTAGGCGCGCTGGCTGTAATACATAAACTCTTGGCGGGATGTCTTAATATTGCGCAGCTTTGCGATAACGCGGCTTGCCTCCGCATGCGCGCCCTCTTCCGTCACAAAACTGAATACGCGCATCTGCGGATGGGCTGCGCAGATTTCCTGCATCGCGTGCCCCATCTTGTCGAACTGGGCGATGATATTTTTTTCGTCCACCGGATCGAATGACTGAACCGTCTCCCGGTACATGGCATCAAGCCGCTTGAGGTCGAGCTGATCCTGCCGCGTCAAATACCCGTCCAAATCTTCCGCCTTCAAAATGATTTTTTCGTCTTCTCTTTCCATATTTCTCCTAAATAAAGTACGCCGCTTGCAGCGCGGCCGCGTATCCGTGCGGTCGACGGAGCGTGCGTCTACAAAACCAACACCTTGTATACATATTCGCGGTCGATTTTAATTCCCCGCAGCTTCAAATGCGTCGGCGTTTCCAATACCGCTTCCGAATCGGTGAGCCCGAATGCGAGGGAAAGCGCCGCTTTTGCGGCAAGCACAATGCTTTTGTCGCGGAATTCAAATTCGAATTCCATCAAATACTGCGCGCTATCGTTCGGAATCGCCGCCATTTTACCGCGCGCATAGGACAGCTTGTAATTCAGGTTCGCGCCGGTCAAGCTTGCAAGAAACGATTGCGGGCGGACGGCAAAAAAGCGGATTTCGTTACCGCCGTCCGTAAGCCACTCGCGCACCGGCGCCGAAAGCGCCTCGCTTGAACCGTCCGCTGCGGCATACGGCCTTTCCGCGCGGCTGAGCGCATGGTAGGCGTCCAGCATCGGCAAAACCGCCCGCCCCGCGCACACAATCCGCTCCGACGGCAGCGCAACATCGAGCGCGCCGTTGTTGTAGATATTTTGCGCAGGCTGATCGGCGCGCGCCGAAGCCGTCCGCCGCGTCTTCCAGCCGTTTTTGGCGGAAAAAACATACGGCACGGCCGCCTTCGGCACCGAGCACAACGCCGACAGCTGAAACTCCGACGCGGAAGCCGTGCGGGTAAGCCCCGCATACAGCGTATCCACGCGGGAGACAATCATCCGCGCATCGTCTTCCGAAAGGCTTTTGAAGCTTCCCGAAAGCATCCGCCCTAAAAGCGTCGCATCGAGGCTCGCCGGAATTTTAAAATAAAACGCGCTCCGCCCGTCGAGCAAATCGACGGCATCAACGGAAGACTGCTCCGGCGGCGGAGGCGCCGTCCGGCAGCTGAAAAAGAGCGCGCACAGCGCGGCGGCCAAAGCGAATGCGCCCGATTTATATCTTTTCAACTGCAATCCTCCATGACGCATCGTCGGCGTCAACTGCGGCGCCGCCGTCCAAGCCGTCTTGCCATTCAGCGCAAGCCGCAAGCGTTTCATTTGCAATAAAATCCTTAAAATCTTCAAATGCGCCGCGCAGCTTCACATCCCCTGAAACCGTTAACCGAATCCTGTCGGTAACGGCAAAACCGCTTTCCTTGCGTAAGTTTTGGATTCCGCGCACCAAATCCCGCGCATATCCTTCTTTTTTCAGCGCATCGGTGATTTTTGTATCCAAGCCGACGGTCAGAGTCCCTTCGTTGAGTACCTTCAAATCCGCCTTTTCCGTCCGTTCGACGATGACGTTTTCCGTATTCAGCAAAACCCGCTCGCCGTCAAGGTCGATTTCAACCGTCTGGCCGGAAAGCAGCTTTGCAATCTGGCTTTCGGTCAATGCTGCAATGCACGATGCCGCCGCCTTCATCTTCGGCCCAAGCTGTTTTCCAAGCGCGCGGAAGTTCGCCTTCGCGCTATACTCGACTAACTCCTCTTCCTTGTCATGGAAAACGACCGTTTTGACATTCAATTCTTCCCGAATCGTATCAAGCATTTCTTTGAGCGCCGCCTTTTCTGCCGCATTGCGCGTAACAAGCGCAACGGACGCAAGCGGCTGCCGGTTTTTGATGTTGAATTGATTGCGGAGGCTCCGCCCCATCGATACGGCCTTCTGCACCGCCGCCATTTTAAACTCAAGCGCTTCGTCGCGGAATCGGGCGTCATACTCCGGATAATCCATCAGATGCACCGACTCCTTGTCCTCATCCGTGCGCAGATTTTGCCAAATCGATTCAGTGAGGAAGGGAATAAACGGAGAGGCAACGAGCGCAAATGTTTTTAAGGACGCATACAGCGCGCCGTAGGCTTCTATTTTGTCGGCATCGTTACCGCTCTTCCAAAAGCGTCGCCGGTTCCGCCGGATGTACCAGTTATTTATCTGATCGATAAAATGCAGCATCGGGTCGATTGCCGCGCTCAAGTCGTATTCATCAAGCGCGGCCGTTACTTTCCGCACCATGTTTTGCGACACAGACAAAAGCCAGCGGTCAAGCGGATTTTCCGGCAGCTTTTCATCGAACTCGCGCCCCGTACACGTTACGTCGTCGATATTCGCGTATTGCACAAAAAAACCGTAGCTGCTCCACAGCGGCAAGATGATGCTCTTGATGACCTCGCGAACGCCCTCGTCGCTGTAGCGGATTTCGTCCGCCTTGACCACCGCCGAGTGCATGAGGAAAAGCCTGATTGCGTCTGCGCTAAAGCGGTTGATGGCTTCCGTCGGATCGGTGTAGTTGCGGAGGCTTTTCGACATCTTCCGGCCGTCTTCTGCAAGCACGATGCCGTTGACGATGCAGTTTTTGAACGCCGGCTTGTCGAATAGGAAGGACGAAAGGACGGTGAGCGTGTAAAACCATCCGCGCGTCTGATCGAGCCCTTCTGAAATAAAATCCGCCGGAAAGTGCTTTTCAAAGTATTCTTTATTTTCAAACGGATAGTGATGCTGCGCGTAGGGCATGGCGCCGGATTCAAACCAGCAGTCGAAGACTTCCGGAATGCGGCGCATGGTTCCGTTGCATTCGCGGCAAGCAAACGTAATTTCATCGACAAACTGTTTATGCAGGTCTTCAGGATAGATGCCGCTGCATTCTTGTAATTCGGCGCGGGAGCCAATGCAGACGGTTTTGCCGCAGTCGCTGCATTTCCAAATCGGAATCGGGCTGCCCCAGTAGCGGTTACGGCTGATTGCCCAGTCGCGGGCGCCGGAAAGCCATTTGCCGAACCGTCCGTCCTGTATGTGAGCCGGCTGCCATTTGATGCTGCTGTTTGCGCGGAGAAGCCGGCCGCGTTCGGATGAGACTTTGACAAACCATGAGCCGATACCCCGATAGATGAGCGGCGAACTGCACCGCCAGCAGTGCGGGTACTGGTGAGCGATCACGTCGCGCTTAACAAGTTTTCCTTCTTTTTTAAGGCGATCCATGATG
This sequence comes from uncultured Treponema sp., assembly GCA_963543045.1. GTDB lineage: Bacteria > Spirochaetota > Spirochaetia > Treponematales > Treponemataceae > Treponema_D. The sequence continues at coordinate 5,026 of CAUTZW010000034.1, read as the reverse complement.
TCTTTGTCGCAGTCTTTTACAAATCGCCCTGCAAAATCCGGAACCTCTTGGGTAAAGCGGCATTCTGAATCAATCGGGTCAGCGGCGGCAATCCCCGTGTCCTTAAAGACGTTCCAGTCGTCTTCTCCAAATGCCGGAGCAGTGTGCACGATGCCCGTTCCGTCTTCCGTCGAAACAAAATCCGCAACAAAAATGCGGAATGCGCCGGCGGAGCCGTCTTCTTTTTGCGCGCGATCGGCAAAATACGGAAAAAGCGGTTTGTAGCGGGCGCCTTCAAAATCTTGTCCGGTACGCTCATAAATGATTTCGTATTCTTTTTCGTCCCGGTAATATATAGGAAGTCTACTCTTTGCGAGGATGTAAAAATTGCCGTCGGCCTTATCCAACAGCTTGACGTAGCCGATGTCCGGCCCCATGCAAAGCCCCAAATTAGACGGAAGCGTCCACGGCGTCGTCGTCCACGCAAGAAAATACGTCTTGCCGTTCGCAATCTCCGCATCGCCGAGCGTATCCGGCGCGCCGGTCACCTGAAAGCGGACGGTGATTGCCGGATCCTGCTTTTCTTTATAGCCTTGCGCCAGTTCATGAGAGGAAAGGACAGTTGCGCAGCGCGGACAGTACGGAAGAATGTATTTTCCTTCATAAATCATTCTTTTGTCCCACAAAGCCTTCGCAACCCACCAAATCGACTCCATGAACTCAACATTCATCGTCTTATAGTCATTATCAAAATCAACCCACCGCCCCATGCGCGTAATGGTTTTGCGCCACTCGTTCGTATACTTGAGGACGGAGGCGCGGCATTTATCATTAAATTGCGCAACGCCGAACGCTTCAATTTCATGCTTGGAGTTAATGCCAAGCTCTTTTTCAATCAGATTTTCTACCGGAAGCCCGTGGCAATCCCAGCCAAACCTGCGTTCAACCTTTTTACCTTTCATTGTTTGGTAGCGCGGAATAATATCTTTTATCGTGGAGGGAATAAAATGTCCGAAATGCGGAAGGCCTGTCGCAAACGGTGGGCCGTCGTAAAAAACGAATTCCTCGTTGCCTTCCCGCTGTACAACCGATTTCTTAAAAGTTTCATTCTTTTCCCAAAACGCAAGCACCTCTTCCTCTTGCTTGGGAAAATTTGTTTTTGGATCAATGCGCTTATACACAAAATCCTCCTGCCGTATAAAATTGCGGCATTATAGCACAGCAGGATGATTTAATCCATAAATGCGAAAAGGGAAGGGGGATGGCACTATTTTGGCTGCCGGTCATATCCGGAATCTTCAACACTTTGCGAACGGTTTTGAAGAAATGCCGCGAATGGCGGCGGTTCCACGGAGCAGCGATATTTTGCCGAGTTGCAACTTCGTCAATTAAAAAAAGCAAAAAAAAGGAGCTAAAACTCTTGACGAGTCGGTGTGGGGGGGGGGTGGGGGGCTATAATGTATCGCATATTTTATCGATGCAATCGGAAGAATTGCAAGAAGGAGTTTTAAGATGGATAAAAAGAGCGGCACCGCTATGACCATTACTGACGAGTATGTTGCTTTAAGCAAAGAGCGCAGTATTACGGAAAAGCAGCGGTTACGAACAGCGTTTTTAAAAGCGTTGCAAGAAAACAACAAAGACTTCTTTTCCAATTGCGTAGTGCATATCGGAAAAGAATGGCATGTCAGCCGTACGGTCAGTTCCGAAGAAAGAGACGGTTTTATTGAATCGCTGTGGAACCGCCGAGCGGAAATTCAGTCCGGCGCGTATGAATGGAACAAATCGGAATATGAAGCCTATAGCTATGAAAGTAAGATTTGTTATGTAATCAATCCCGTCCATTACAAGCTCATTTACGATTCCCGCAATCGAGCAGCCTTAAAAGCGGCGTATCCCGACCGTAAAAATGCTGCTTTTAGCAAAGATAACTGGCAAGCGCTTGTCGACGACTATTACTGGCAAAAACTGCAGTTTTCTCCCAAAGACACGGAAGCAGATATAACGCGCATTTTTGCGGAAGATTTTAACCTGTGGTTTAATGCGGAACATTTTGACCTGCTGTTTACAGGAGCAGGGGAATAAACGGCGAAGGTATAATGATGAAAAGATATTTTTCTATTTTGAGTATGATCTGCGTTTTCGCCTTCGCAGGCATTGCCGGAACGGTTGCGCAAGTAGCAAACCCCGCCGCCGACTTTGAGTACGACCTCAACACAAATGGAGACGGCGTTGTTATCCAGAAATATAAGGGAACCGCGACGAATGTTGTGATCCCCGCGGTTATTGAGGATTTCCCAGTAGTGGAGGTCAACTCTTTTGCATTTGCAAGGAAGAATGTCGTTTCCGTTGTTTTTCCGGATTCTGTCACCGAAATTGGCAGTTCCTGTTTCGAAGGATGCAACGCATTACAAAAAGTAGTGCTGCCGAAAAACTTAAAATATATTAGTGTCTCTCTATTTAAGGAGTGCATGGCATTAAAAGCGATTACACTACCGGATAGTATAGAAGAGATTAGGAAAAGAGCCTTTGAAGAATCTGGTTTGGAATCGATCACGATCCCTGACAGCGTGAAACGCCTAAGAGGTGATATCAGATATGGTACTCCTACGGTGGGGGCATTTGAGAACTGTGAAAACTTACACACTGTTACGATCGGAAACGGAACGGAATTTATAGGAGAGGGTTCATTTTTGGGCTGTACGAATCTCACAACTGTCACCATCGGCAACGGTATACAGTATATAGGGCATGCTGCATTTTCCCAATGCAGCAGTTTAAAGACCGTGAATTTTGGAGTAGAGAAACTTCCAAAAGGTTCTTTTATTGAGGTAGAAGGACATTCCTATCCAACAGGTTATACGGGGATTGTCTTTGGAGACTGCTCGGCATTAAGCTTAAAAGAACAGCAAAAGATACGGAACACTGGCTATACCGGCAGGTTCTAACGGGTTTTAGGGCAGCGGCTTGCGGCGTAGGTGCTGCAAGCCGCCGACGTTTAATAGTAGGCACAGCGCATAAAAAGCGCTCAAGTGTTCCGTCGCAGACCAGCCCCCTTTCCTTAGGCATTTTCCACTTCTTCTTTGCTTAAGCCTGTTGCTTGGGCGATAATATCAATAGAAACGCCTAGCCGCTTTAAATTACAGGCATCCTGTATAGCTTTTTGATGTAGACCTTGTTGCAATCCTTGTTGTATGCCGTCCCTGCGCGCATCCATTTCAAACGCTTGCATTAACATGTATTCACGTCTCCTTTCTTCATTTTCTTTCAGATCCCTAATATACCGGTCTATTTTACGGATAAACGGCCTATCGCTCGTAATCCCGTTCATGTATTCCAAAAACGCCTTGAGTTCCAGATCACTCTCTTTATCTGCCGAAGCGCTGTTGATAATCACTTTTGTAACACCGTCCGGTAAGATGATCTTTTTATCTTCGCTGCATATCGTTTTAAACGTATAAACCGGTAAACCGCTGTTCAGATAATCGAACGAACAAAAAAACAATATAAACGAATCCGGCAAGTCGGTATAATGTCCGCCTTTTTCAAGACTGCTGACGTCAATAACCGATTGATAATACCTATCGTCAAAAGTGTACCTCCATGTACACTTTTGACTTGCGAGTTTCGGCAATAGCCGAAACATCGCTTCTGTTTAATTCCAACGGCATCCATGCCGTTTCTAATTTTGGTAATTTTATACTCCGCCATGGATGGCGGTGGTTCTATGCAGCAGCGACGTTTTGCCAAAAGGCAAAACTCGTGTTTTCCGATAGACAGGGATGTCTATCGGAAAACGACATTTCTACATCATACACCGTACCATTGTTGTCGGTAACCCACACATCAAGTCGAATACCTTTGGCATAGCCTCCTTGGTCGAATGTTTTTTGATAGGTTATATCTTTAATCTGCCCGATCGAATCGGTCAACACCATATTTAATACCGTCGTACAGATCGATTTATTCTGCATAACTATGCAGAACATATAATCGTCGGTTATCGTAAGCTCATCAAAGGTTTTCCGCATTGTTTCTCCTCTTTGCATTATACCATTGTTTCTGTTCAGTGATAAGAAGCCCTGTACATTTGCTGACGACAAAGAATTAAAGGACACCGGCTACACCGGTGGGTTCTAACGGTTTTTTAGGGCGGCGGCTTGCGGCGTAGGTGCTGCAAGCCGCCGCCGTTTAATAGTAGGCACAGCACATACGCGTTTATTGTGATTTCAGCTATTCCAAGCAGTGCAGCAACGGCTCAGAGTCTTGGCCATCCCGGCACCAAAGCGGCGCGGTAATCTCGAAAAGCCGTTCTTCGATACCGGCAAGACCTGCAATGCCGTCGTCGATGACTGCATCGACGGCATTGCGTTTTGTTCGATGCCGGAGCATCTATTTCTGTGCGCTAATTCCGGCAGGGGTTATTGTACGTCGGCGACCGCTTTCTGTTTTTCGGGGCGGGAGGGTGGATGCCGACAGACGAAAGCGGCAAGACTGACGAAGCCGGTGGCGGTAGGATGCAGGCAGCATCGAGTGCAGTGGGTGGGGGAGGGGGCAAGTAAGTGCAGGCGGAAGATAAAAGATCATCAAAACCGCCTGAAAGCGTCCCGTCTTTTTGTAAGCTTTTTATTTCTTTTCTCTGACTGAATCATCATAAGGTAGTTGCAGGCAGCTGTATCCGGTTCCTACAATTCCGGAGCGGAAAGAACTTCGTTGATAAGGCGCTCACCGCTTTTAATATGATAAAAGTTATCCATAATTTCCGTGAACTTTAAAAGAGACGTACCAATCCCGACGGATACCAACACAGAAAACAAATACAAGTGCGCACTAAAACTTCCGGCGCAGTATAAAAAACCGCCAACGCTCAGCACGCTCGCTAAAAGCGAGGAGAGCACAACGATTGAAGGGGAGGCGGCAATATACATTCTGATAAAGATGCAGCAGTGCGGTATTATGCTTCCTCTCGCAGTTTTTCCGAAGCCGGCGCTACTTTTCAAGCCATGCAAAGCTTTGTTCCACCACCCACCGTTTGGGAATTACTTCA
>CAUTZW010000033.1:0-27875 GCA_963543045.1 uncultured Treponema sp. | reverse complement strand
ATAGGTGGATAAAGTGAGGTGGGAGGGGGATTTTTATAGGTGGTGGAAAATCACAGTAAGCCGCGCACAAAAAGCCGACGGCCGCGTAAAGATTCCGCACGCACGCTCTTGCCGCCGCGTACGACGCGGGCACATAAAACGCCGCCGCTTTGTTACGCCATAGCCGCAGCGCCGCACAGCGTGCCTCATAGCCGCCTGTCGGAGCCGTTAGCGTTTTGCGTAGTTTTTATCGATCCACTTTAGATATTCGCCGCTTCGGATTACGTCAATCCATTCGGCGTTCGACAGATACCAATCGATTGTTGCGAAAAGCCCTTCTTCAAACGTCATAAGCCGCTGCCAGCCGAGTTCGGTTTTGATTTTTGTGCAGTCAATGGCGTAGCGGCGGTCATGTCCCGGCCGGTCTTTTACATACGTTATCGTCGCGCTGATTTCTTCTTCGCTGCGCCTTTCCGCACCGTTTTTGGTCAATTCCGCCGACGCAATGCTGATAATCTTTTTGAGCAGCCGGATGTTTTCCCATTCGTTTTCGCCGCCGATATTGTACTTTTCGCCCGTGCGCCCCTGCTTGAGAATCTGCCAGACGGCACGGTTGTGGTCTTCAACGTAAATCCAGTCGCGGATGTTTTTGCCGTCGCCGTAAACGGGCAGCGATTTTCCTTCTTTTATATTCATCACCATCAGCGGAATGAGCTTTTCAGGGAACTGGAACGGCCCGTAGTTGTTGGAACAATTCGACAGCGTAACCGGCAGACCGTAAGTATGGAAATACGCCATAACGAGGTGGTCGCCGGAGGCTTTGGTGGACGAATAAGGACTTCGCGGATCATAGGGCGTCTCTTCGGTAAAATAGCCGTCTTCCGGAAGCGAACCGTACACTTCATCCGTCGAAATATAATGGAAGAGCACATCGTCCCGCATCGAGCCGTCCGCCTTTTTCCAAAAATTTCTAGCCGTATCAAGGAGTGTGAACGTCCCCATGACATTCGTGCGCACAAAGGCTTCCGGCCCTAAAATCGAGCGGTCGACATGGCTTTCCGCCGCAAAATGAACAACCGTATCGATGTCGTAGCGGCGGAAAATCTCTTCCATCCGCGTGCGGTCGCAAATATCCGCCTGCTCAAAAAAATAGCGCTGCGTACCCGCTGGCACGCCGAATGCGCCGTCAACATCTTTCAGACTCATCAGATTTCCGGCATACGTCAGATTGTCGACATTTACAATCGTCCCCGCAAAGTCCGCATCGCAAAAAGCAGCCGTTCCCGTCCCCGAACGGTTAAATAGGTAGCGGATAAAATTGCAGCCGATAAAACCCGCTCCGCCCGTCACTAAAATGTTACAAAGTTTACGTTTTCCTTCCATAAATGATGTCCTCATAGCAATTTTCCGGCAGCGCGACGGACGGGAATCCCGCCGCCACGGACCGCATTGCCGACTATTGTAGCCAATTACCCGGCTTTGACAAGGGCGGGGCAGAGTGCGGAAAACGCTCCGTAAACTGATAACTCAATCAGCAGTCTGCTCACGTTTCGCATACGCGAAACACGCAAGTTGGTGGACGAGCACCTACCTCATTCACGTGCCGTTTTTCCGCCCGCCCCACCCCTTCCAAAAACGAGGCGGTATCGGTACACTTTCGATATGTTTAAAATCATTTCATGGAACGTCAACGGGATTCGTGCGGCGGAAAAAAAGGGATTTACGGATTGGATTCAGGCAAGCGGAGCGGACATCGTTTGCATTCAAGAAACAAAGGCTTCTCCCGCACAGCTTTCCGAAGCGCTGCTCGCCCCCGCGGACGCAAGCGGCGCGCACTACAAAAGCTATTTTTCGAGCGCAAAAAAGGCGGGCTATTCGGGCACGGCAGTGTATGCGCTCAAAGAACCCGACCGCATCGAACCGCTCGGAAACGCATTGTTTGACGATGAAGGCCGCGTAACTGCCGTCACATACGGCGCGCTCACCGTCATCTCCGCTTATTTTCCGAACAGTCAGGACGCAGGCGCGCGGCTCGATTACAAACTCGCCTTTTGCGCGGCCATTCGGGAATACTGCGATGCGCGCGTCGCGCACGGCGGGCATATCGTCCTCTGCGGCGATTACAACATTGCGCATAAGCCGATCGACCTTGCCAATCCGAAAGCGAACGAAGGCAACGCCGGCTATTTACCGGAAGAGCGCGCGTGGATGGACGCCTTTACGTCGGCCGGCTACCGCGACACCTTCCGCCATTTTTGTCAGGAGCCGCATCAGTACACATGGTGGAGCTACCGCTTCCATGCGCGCGAAAAAAATATCGGCTGGCGTATCGACTACCACTGCGTCAACGACGCCTTGCTGCCCCAAGTCCGCGCATCGTACATCCTGCCGGACGTTCTCGGTTCCGACCACTGTCCCATCGTCCTTGAACTCGATACCTAGCAGCCGCGCATCGTTCCTTTCCTGATCCATCAGGGCGCAGACCGATCGCAAAACCGGCTTTGCGCGGCTTCGGTCTGCAAAACAGCCGTTTTGCAGACTGCACGGCACCGCTCCAATCCGGGCGCAGTCAAACCGTCCGTCCGGTATACCGCCTTCCGCATCTTTCAGTTCTCCGCGTCGCATTCCCCCACCGCAAACCGCTTCCTGCATCCCGCCGAGCCCTTACGCCCCCTTCCTCCGCCCGCTACGGTATCGGACAGGAGAGCGGGGCCTTCGTTCACCCGTCTTCCGCCCGTGCAAATGAAAATTGACAATATCCGCACAGGCCCCTAGAATCGTTCCGTGAGGTTTAGAATGAGTGTATGTATAACAATCAACCATGCGGTTAAAATATTCGGCAGTAAGGCGGTTATCCCCGATTTGAGTTTGAAAATCAACGGCGGGGAATTTTTTACGCTGCTTGGGCCGTCGGGGTGCGGAAAGACGACGCTTTTACGGATGATTGCAGGTTTCAATACCATTGAAGGCGGCGATTTTTATTTCAACGACAAGCGCATCAACGATCTTGACCCGTCAAAGCGGAATATCGGGATGGTCTTTCAGAATTACGCGATATTCCCGCACTACAATGTCAGAAAAAATGTGGAATTCGGGCTGAAGAACAAGCGGGTGCCGGCGGATGAAGCCCAAAAGCGGACGGACGAGTTTCTCAAACTCATGCACATAGACGAATACGAACTGCGAATGCCGGAACGCTTGTCGGGCGGGCAACAGCAGCGGGTGGCACTTGCGCGCGCGCTCGTCGTAAAGCCGGACGTGCTGCTGATGGACGAGCCGCTTTCAAATCTGGATGCCAAACTGCGGGTCGAAATGCGCACCGTCATCAAAGAAGTGCAGCGCAGCGTCGGCATCACCAACGTGTACGTAACGCACGATCAAGAAGAAGCGATGGCGGTTTCCGACAGAATTGCGGTAATGAACGGGGGCGTCATTCAGCATATCGGTACGCCGAAAAACATTTACCAGCGGCCGGCAAACCTTTTTGTCGCAACCTTTATCGGCCGCTCGAATATTTTGGAAGCAAAACTGAAAAATGAAGCGGGAACCATGCGCGTCGTCTTAAACGGCGGGGCGTCGTTTACAATGCAAAATATCCGCACGGAATTTCAGCGGGATATGGATATTATCGTTTCCGCGCGGCCGGAAGAATTCATCCTGTGCCCGAAGGAGCAATCGCTTTTGACGGCGACCGTAAAGGATTCGGTCTTTTTGGGACTGAACACGCATTATTTTGTGCAGCTTACCGGCGGCGAAAAAGCCGAAATTATTCAAGAATCGACGATAGATAATATGATTTCTTCCAGTTCGGAAATGGCGCTGACGCTCAATCTGAATAAAATCAATCTGTTTACGAAGGACGGATCGCAAAATATTCTTGAAGGAGTCCAAAACGATTCGGAAAAAAGCGCGCAAGGAGCGACAGCATGAGCGGAACAACTGCGGCAACGCGCAAAAAATATGAGTTTTGGACGGCCGTTTCCCTTGCGATATTCGGTTTGTTCGTATTCTTTTTGGTTTACCCGATGTTCGGGATTTTGAAAAATTCGTTTGTCAAAACCGGCTCGGCGCATTTTACGGCGGCGCACTTCGTCAAATTCTTTTCAAACAGCTATTACACTAAAACGATTTGGAACAGTTTTCAGGTTTCAATCGCCATAACGTTTTTTACGCTGCTGATCGGCATTCCGCTGTCGTATTTTTATTCGTTTTACCGCATACGCGGCGCAAAAGTCATCTTTGTCGTCAGCATTTTGTGTTCAATGTCGGCGCCCTTTATCGGCGCATACTCATGGATTATGCTTTTAGGCCGGGCGGGCGTCATCACAAACTTCCTCAAAAACGTTTTCGGCATTCAGCTCGGCAACATCTACGGCTTCAAAGGCATTTTGATTGTGCAGGCGCTCAAACTCTTTCCGCTCGTGTTCATCTACATGAACGGCGCATACAAAAATATCGACAGCAGTTTGATGGAGGCGGCGGCCAATATGGGCTGCACCGGCGTGCGGCGCTTTTTCAAAATCGTGATGAACCTTTCAATGCCGACGATTCTTGCCGCCTCATTGATTGTCTTTATGCGCGCCTTTGCCGACTTCGGAACGCCGCTTTTAATCGGCGAAGGCTACCGTACCTTTCCGGTAGAAATATACACGCAATATTTGGGCGAAAACAGCACCGACCACAATTTTGCAGCGGCCATCAGCGTCATCGCCGTTATTGTAACCGCCGCCGTTTTCTTCGTTCAAAAGTGGCTCGGCACAAAATGGAATTTTTCGATTAACACGCTCCATCCGGTGCAAAAGAAAACGCCGCACGGCATTTCAGGCATCCTGATGCACGCATACAGCTACGCGCTAATTGCAGTCGCACTGTTGCCGCAGCTGTATATCGTCTATCTTTCATTTCGGAATTGCAATCAAGCGGTCTTTCTGCCGGGCTATTCGTTTGCAAGCTACAAACTTGCGGCGACCAAACTGCTTGCGCGCTCCATGAACAACACGATTATCTTCGGCGTGCTGTCGCTCGGAATCATTATCGTGCTGGCGGTTTTAATCGCCTACCTTGTCGTGCGGCGCCCCAGCCGCCTCAACCACACGATCGATACGCTGTCTATGCTGCCGTATATTATGCCCGGTTCGGTTATCGGCATTGCGCTCGTGATCGCATTCGGCGCAAAACCGCTGGCGATGACGGGAACGGCGGCGATTATGATTCTTGCGCTGGTGATCCGGCGTATGCCGTACACGATCCGCTCTGCAGCGGCGACGCTTTCGCAGATTCCCCTCAGCGTAGAAGAAGCGGCGCGGAGCCTCGGCGCATCGAAGCTCAAATCTTTCGTCAAAATTACCGTTCCGATGATGCTCAACGGCATTTTATCCGGCGCGATTTTAAGCTGGGTTTCCATCGTTACCGAGCTTTCAAGCGCAATCATTTTGTACAACAACCGGAACATTACGCTTACCATGTCGGCATACGTCGCCATTGCGCGCGGCAACTACGGACTTGCGGCGGCGTTTTCTTCCATACTGACGGCGCTTACCGCGATCTCGCTGCTCATTTATCTAGCAGTGAGCCGCACGGAAGACATCGCGCTTTAAGAAGCACTGTAAAGCGGCCGTTTTTCGGCAGCTTTTCAATTATTTTATTTTCAAGGAGTTTTTAATGAAACTGAAAAAAAACGGATTCTTTTTGGGATGCGCCGCAGCGTGCGCACTCGCGCTTGTTGCAGGATGCAGCAAGAAGGGAGCGGACAACAGTCTGGTGCTCTATTCGTCGATGACGGAAAACGATTTGAACGCGCTGCTTGCCGGATTTAATGAAAAATATCCGGACATTGCCGTTGAAGTGGTAAACGGTTCGCACGGAGAGCTCTGCGCCCGTATCGAATCGGAAGCGGGCAATCCGCAGGGAGACGTCATGTGGGGCGCGCTGTCGGCTGCCGACGGCGACCGCTATGCGGCGGTGTTTGAGCAGTACCTGTCTCCGTATGAAGCGGAAATCGGGGAAGCGTACCGGAGCCCGAACGGTATGTATAATTTGGATCACCTGTCGACGGCGGTCTTTTGCGTCAACATCGATTTGGAAAAAGAATTGGGACTTTCGATTGAAAGCTACGAGGATTTACTCGATCCGCGCCTGAAAGGAAAAATCGTCCTTTCCGACCCGAATTCCTCTTCTGCCGCATGGAACAACGTATCGAACATTATGGCGGTATACGGAAACGGCAGCGAAGAAGCCTATCAATACATAGACGACTTGCTTGCAAACGGCACGGTAATTTCAACGTCGTCGTCCGTGTGCTTCAAAAGCGTGCAGAGCGGCGAATATGTTGTCGGCCTCACCTATGAAGACGGCGCTTCGACGCTCCTTAAAAGCGGAGCGACCAACATCAGACTGCAATATCCGCTCAACGGAACTTCCGCATCGGCATTCGGCTGCGCGATGATTAAGGGCGCAAAGCACGCGGAAGCGGCAAAAGCCTTGATCAACTATCTGTGCAGCGCCGAAGGCCAGTCGTATTTGGGGAACCGTTTGGGCACGCTGCGCTTTACCAACACCCAAGCGGAGTACGATTCTCCGTACCTGTGGAAAACGGAAGACATTAAATGGGTTGACCGCGACAATGAGTGGCTTACGGAGCACAAGCAGGAAGTGCTCGATCGCTACAACAAGCTGTTTAGTAAGTATCACTAATCGCTCATCCAAAACGCAGGCGGCCGGCACTTTCTCCTGCCGCCTGCGCCTTTTTCCGGCACGCGCTCTTGTATCCGTCTTTTAAAATCCGCACTCCCCGCTTCTCCCTTATCTGCAATTATCTTCCGCATTTTCCGCCTTTTTTGTTCGTAAGCTCCTAATAAAGGGCGTGGAAGAAATAAAATTCAAACCGAATATACGGGAATTGACGCTCAAGCACGGCATCGCCTATCCGACCGACGAGGAATTACTGATGCTCATTATCGGGTACGGAACGCGGAAGGCGCCGGTCGGAAAACTTGCACGCACGGTGGCGGACAGCATCAACACGATGAATCCGGAAAATCTCATGAACGGCCTGCTTTCGATTAAAGGGCTCGGAGAAGGCAAAGCGCTTGCAGTGCTGGCGGCGCTTGAATTCGGCAGACGGCGCAACAGCTATAAAAATGCCGTTATCAAAAGCCCGAAGGATGTCATCCCCTTTGTGCAGATGTATTCAATCCAGACGCGGGAGCATTTTATCTGCATCACGCTCAACGGAGGACATGAAATCATTCAAATCCGGATTGTGTCGATCGGAACGGTGAACCGGACGCTCGTGCACCCGCGCGAAATCTTTTCCGAAGCACTGATGGAACATGCGGCGGCGATTATCGTCTGTCATAATCATCCCTCCGGCAACTGCGAACCGTCGGAGGAAGATATAAAAACGACGCAAATGCTGCTGAGCGCATCGGAAATTGTCGGAATTCCGCTGCTCGATCACATCATCATCGACCGGAACACGTACTTTAGCTTTTTGGAACGCGGAATGCTGTTTTCATCGGACGATACGCGGAAGGAATCGGCAAGCGGTGTCTTTTTCGACAGCCATTGCTGACAGGCGCAAAAGCATCCGCTTCCGGATGCGATAGGTTTTCGTGCGCCCGATTCTACGCTATGATGGGCGCATGAATATGTGCCTTTTTACTCCCGAAGAGCTCAACCTCCCGCTTGCAAAACACGATGCGCGCGCCCAGCATCTGCTCAAAGTGCTGCACAAAAAAGTCGGAGACGCCTTTAGCGCAGGCGTTATCGGCAGCAAGTCCGGTTCGGCGCTCATCACGAATATCGAAAACGGCTCTATTTCGTACCGCTTCAGCGAAGGCGGCGACAATAAGCCGCTCGTGCCGCTTTGCATGATTATCGGCTTTCCGCGTCCAATTCAGCTCAAACGCCTCTTACGCGACCTTTCGATTCTCGGCGTTTCGGAAATCCATTTGACCGGCACGGAAAACGGCGAAAAATCCTATATGCAATCGACGGTTGTTACGGACGGTACGGCCGCCCGGATGCTTTTGGACGGCGCAGTGCAGGCAGGCAGCACGCATCTTCCCGCGCTCTCTGTCCATGCGGACGTGCGGCAGTGCCTTGCAGCTCTCGGAATGCCTGCGGGAGAAGTGCGGATTGCGCTCGACAATGTAAATCCTGACTCGAACCTGAAAACCGTTCTTGCAGGGGCGTCCGGCGCAGAGCGAATCTACGCGGCTATCGGCAGCGAACGCGGATGGACCGACAACGAGCGGCGCTTACTCGAAGAGCGCCGATTTATCCGCACCGGTATGGGTGCGCGCATCCTCCGAACCGAAACCGCAGCGACCGCGGCCGCAGCAATAATCGCCTCTTCCATGGATTGGATGTAACGCGAGAGGCGAGCGGCAAAGCCGCCGGAAGAATGCCTGAAAACCGTTCCGTTCTTGCAGGGGCGGCCGACGCAGAGCGAATCTACGCGGCTATCGGCAGCGAGCGCGGGTGGACCGACAACGAGCGGCGCTTACTCGAAGAGCGCCGATTTATCCGCACCGGTATGGGTGCGCGCATCCTCCGAACCGAAACCGCAGCGACCGCGGCCGCAGCAATAATCGCCTCTTCCATGGATTGGATGTAACGCGCAGCGGGAGCGGAAAGGCCGCCCGGATGCTTTTGGACGGCGCGGCGCAGGCAGGCAGCACGCATCTTCCCGCGCTCTCTGTCCATGCAAACGCGCGGCAGTGCCATGCAGCGTTCGAAATGCCGGCTGATCGCAACTAAAAGGAAAACTTTAAAAAGAAGCGGGTATCGAAGCCGTCAAAATTCGCGCTCAAGGTGAATGCATCTATGTAGCGGACGCGCGCGCTCCCTCCCAGCGCAATAAAATCGGAAAACGTGTACTCCCCGCCGACCGTCACTACCGGCGCAAAAAACAGCAGATAGCGGTAGGGAGCATACGAGGATAAGCCGATATCGAGCGTCAGCGGTTTGACGGGACGGAAGTGCGCCTTCGTCATAACGGCAATGTTGTGATTGTAAATCGGCGGAACTGCGGCGCGGATACGGGCTTCCTTGTAAAAATAAGAAATATTGACGTTCATGCCGAATGCTTCCGACGGCTCGTACTGAAAGTAGGCGCCTGTAAGAAAATCCACCTCTGAAAACACATCCGCATACGCGTTGACGTGCAGCACGGATCCGACTCCCGCACCGAACCGCCCGGCAATCGTCGGCATGTACACGGCATCGACGGTAAAATCGAAAACGCTCGGCCGCACCAAAATACCGGAACTAACCCGAAGCTCCCGGAAGTCAAGCGCTGCCGCCACTTCCGCACCCGCGCTCGAAAGCGACCCGTCCGACCCGTGCGCCGTATGCAGGGCATGAACGGCCGTCCAGCGGGGCGTCGGCGTAAAAAAGCGGACGGGCAGCGCGGATAATTTTGCAGCAAGAAATACCAGTGAAAGCATCGAAAGCGCGATATTTTTCATTTGCGCTATGGTATCGAAATTCTTTCCGAATGGTAAGAGGGCGAAAAACGGCTCGGCGCCGCTCATGCTCTCCCATAATACATTGTATTACAATGAATTACTATTCCATTCTCCTTTCGGCATGATTCAGAATTGCAAAACGGCGAATATGGAGTATACTGGCTCCATGAAAAGAACTATACACATCGCGTTTTTATTATCACTTTGTTTTGTACTTCCGGCAGACACGGCGGATTTGCACCTTGCCGAAAATGATTTTATTTCCGCATATACGCAGTCGGGGTTTTCGGAAAATGCGTATCGGAAATTGGCGGAGCTGGACGGCGAGCGGGCGGCCGTCTTAAAAACTCAGGCGGAAAGCATCGATCATTTTTTTTCCGAAGTCCTCAAGACGGAAAAGCAGCTTGTGCCAAAGCAGTGTAATTATCTGGTTATCTACGGATACGAAGGCAGCAGCGCGGCGAATATAAAAAAAGGCTGCGACAATTTACGGCTTGCCGTGCTTGCGAACATGGATCGGCCGACGATGAAGGTCTTTTTGACCGGTTCCGCCGAAAACATTGCGGCATTCCGTGCGGCGCTCAAAAAAAACGCCATGCCGGAAGAGCGGATTTTTGACATTCCGTGCGCGAATAACCGCGACGCAGCGGCAAAAACGATTCCGCTTATTACCGCAGACTTTAGCGGCAACACATACGACCGCGAAAACCTTTTATACCGCCGCATTATGCTTTTGACCAACGCAAGCAATGCCCGCCGCGGTTTTGCCGCATTCGTGAGCGCGCTTGGCGCCAACGCCGATCACATGATTTTTGACGACTTTTCCAGCCTCGACATCACGCGGAAACAGCTTGATACCCCGTCGAAAGCGGAACGAGCAGAAGCCTTTGCGGAATTGAAAAAAGAGTAATCCGCCGCACGCCCGATGAGCGCGCACCTCCCGTATGTCCGCGTCGTCCGCTGAATACCAAAGCGGCACGCAGCGTGCAAGCAGGCGGTGCTCGTCCGGCGCGCTCATTTCGCCCCTTCACTTCCCCGCCCGTTTTACGCGCCGGCTTGATTTTCCGCTTTTTTTGTACGAAACGCGCGAATACAGCGTATGAACTACCGCATAAAACGAATCCTTTTTATTGCTCGGCACAGCGCATGCGCTTCAGGCGGAACGATTCTAACATCTCTTGCAGGCGGAACCTCCTGTGCCGTCTGCGGAAAGCACTGTCGCACCCTTCCCGTTTGCCCCGATTGCCGAAGAACGCACTTTGCACCCGCCCCGCTCGATGACCGCATCTGCCGCATCTGCG
Source organism: uncultured Treponema sp. (assembly GCA_963543045.1). Classification (GTDB taxonomy): domain Bacteria; phylum Spirochaetota; class Spirochaetia; order Treponematales; family Treponemataceae; genus Treponema_D. The sequence continues at coordinate 17,122 of CAUTZW010000033.1, read as the reverse complement.
GCAGGCGCCTTATTTCGGAGCGCGGCCTCTGCCTCGAATGCCGGACGGCGCCCGCGCTCACCCATACCGACGGCGCCTTTCCGCTTTTTTCGTATCGATTGTGGAACACGGTTTTGCTTTCGCGGTGGAAATTCCAAGGAGAGCGCACCCTATCCGCGTTCTTTGCAGAATGTCTTGCCGTGCGCCTCCGCCAAATGCATATAAAACTCGGCGCATTCTGCCTCGTCCCCGTTCCGCCGCGCACCGGAAAAATCCGCGAACACGGCTGGGATCAAATAGAAGAGATGTGCGCCTTTCTCGAATTCATGCACGGCTTTTGCGTCAGGCAGCTTTTAGAGCGGTCTTCCCAAACGGAACAAAAATCGCTCGACCGTCGCGGGCGGCTTGCGACAATCGGAAAATCATATCGGATAAAGGATTCCGCCGCGTCCATTCCCGAACGGGTATGCATCATCGATGATGTAATGACGACCGGAGCGACGATAGAAAGTTGCGCGGAGGCTTTAAAAGGCGCAGGAGTAAAAAAAGTGTATGCGGCGGCTCTTTTCACCGTCGACTGAAAACCGTATCGCCGTATATCGGCGCCGGAATGCAGGCGGAAAAACGGACCGGCAGACGGGAAAATCCATCCGCCGGTTTCAAAAGATCATTGTGCAGGCAGCTTAATCGTCGTTCCGGAAATAATATAATCCGGATCGCGAATATTGTTATAGCGCGCAATCATCCGGTAGCGCCACGGATCTTTGTAATACGCATCGGCAATATCCCAAAGCGTGTCTCCCCACTTAATGCGGTACGTAATGTCTGCGCCCTTCGGTTCGGCCTTTTCCGGCAGCGCGGGAACGACTTGCTCAGGCGTGTCCGCAACGACAATCCGGTCATCCTGCGCTTCGATCGGCTTAACGGCATTCGGCATAGCGGGAGCAGGTTCGCGCGGCTGTTCTTCGGCTGTAACCGCTTCCTTATTTTCGGTTTTGGTGAGCACATTGTATTTTGTCGGCAGAACAAACAGAACCAGCACTGTTGCCAACAGACAAATCAGCGCGCACAGGATGCAAATGATTACGGGGAGCGTTATTTTTTTGCGGATTTCCTCATCGGCAAAACCCGAAGAATCTCCAGCAACCGTTTCTTTGTCGTATAAGCCGTCGAAATTCAATTCCGCAGCAGGATTTCCGTCCATGCTTCCCGCCTCATCCCAACCGCCTGCAAAGTCAAGGGGCGAATCCGAATCGTCTTCCAAAGAATCGGAAAAATCGATATCGCCGAATTGGTCATCGCTTCCGATGGAAAAATCATCGCCGAATTCCGGTAAACTCAAATCGGCCAGATCGTCGGACAAAGCGGAATTCGTTGCAGATTGCGTAAAGTCAAGATCCGGAAAAGACAAATCATCCGACGCGGCAGACGAATCATCCAGCGGCGGCAAATCAAAATCCGGCAAATCCCACCCTCCCGGCGGCGTAAGCGTCCGCGCAGGCGGCAAATCGTCAAAACTCGGCAGCTCAAAGCCGTCAAAAGACGAGGACGCCGTATCGGCCGCCGCTTTTTCATCGGAAAAATCAGGAAGCGAAAAGTCATCCGCCTCATCCGGCAACCCGAACGGCTCCGCATCATCCGCAATTGGCGCGGAAAGCGTCGTGTCCGTGTCGGCGGGCGCAGTAATGTCCGGCAGCGAAAAATCATCCGATGCAGCGGCATCGTTATCCGACAGCCCCGCCGCAAGATCAGCGTCTGTCACGGCATCGGCAGGCTCAGGAAGCGGAATATCGTCCGGTGCGACGGCAACGTCGAACGCCGATTCCCCCGTACCGTCCGAAGCGGAAAGCGAGCCTGCGAGCATTTGATCTGCACCGGCATCCTCCGCCGACGTGGTCAGCGTCGTGTCCGTGTCGACAGGCGCGGCCATATCCGGCAGCGAAAAATCATCCGATGCAGCGGCATCGTTATCCGACAGCCCCGCCGCAAGATCAGCGTCCGTCGCGGCATCGGCAGACTCAGGAAGCGGAATGTCGTCCAGCGAGGCGGCAACGTCGAATGCGGATTCCCCCGTACTGTCAGAATCGGAAAGCGAGCCCGCAAGCGTTTGGTCGGCACCGCTAGCATCTGCATTCGGCGCGGTCAGCGTCGTGTCCGTGTCGACCGGCGCGGTAATGTCCGGCAGCGAAAAATCATCCGGCGCGGCGACATCGCTATCCATCACGGCGGTCGGCATCGCGTTCATTTTGGACTTCATTGCGGCGGCGAGCAGGCCTCCGCCGGCAGGAGCGGACGCGGCTGATGCAAAGGCCTGCGCTTTTGCCCGTAGCCCCGACGGTTTCGATTGCTTCGGCGCTAGTCCTTCGAGCGTATAATCGGCAGGTTGCCCGCGCTCTTCCGGCGTGCGGGATACGAGCGGGACGCGGGTTTCAGCTCCCGTTTTTGCATCCTGTAGAGCAGCAGCAAGTTTTCCGTTTTCATCAAGCCGGATTTTCAGCCGAATATCGGATATTCCGTTCGGACGGGCAACAAGCTCTTCAATTTTTAAGGAATTAACATACTCCGCATCGGTCATTGACGCTAAATCCGAACGGTATAAATCAACGTGAATCTGCGTCTGATTGTCTTTTACGGTCGTCAGAACAAGCGTTTTGTCCGCCTGCCCGCCTTCCTCGATTATTGGATAGAAAGTTCCGTCTGCGAGCTTCATTCCAATGCTTTTCATAATTGCCTCCGAAATCTTACCGCATACACGGTAAGTCAGCTTCCTTGCGTTTGCCGCTCCTTGCATCCGAATGGAATCGCACAATGCAGCGGTTGTCCGTCATTTCAATATGAAGACTTACAAAAATGAAAAAACGCCGGCCGATTCAGCCGACCAACCGGCAGTTACCGAAAATCGAATGCGGCGTGAACACCTTTTGTATTTCCGCCGCATTTATCAGTACCAGTATCGGCATATCGCGCCCGTTTCTGAAAGCGCCGAAGCCCTTCCGCCGCGCTGCCGTTTACCGCGCCATTATAACGTATGTATGCAAGTTTTTTCTACAAAAAACTTCCGGCGCATGTCCCTACGCATTCCGTCCCGCGTGCGCATTTTTCAAAAAAGAACGCTTTTTTGTCGTGTCGACGGGCGGAGTCCTCTTGTTTGTCGCGTCTGCCCCTGCTATAATCCGCCCAATTTTTAAGCGGCCGCCGCACAGCAGACGAATCTCCGGCAAAACCGGATCCGGCGGCGCTTTGCGGGAGCGATTATGTTAAAAGGACGGCATCTTATCGAGCCGAATGATCTTTCCGTTTCGGAAATAAATGAGCTTTGCGCGCTTGCAGAGCAGATGAACGTAGATCCGGATGCTTTTAGAGACGTGTGCCGCGGGAAAATTCTTGCGGCGCTTTTTTTTGAGCCGAGCACCCGCACCCGCCTTTCGTTTGAAGCGGCGATGCTGCGTTTAGGCGGCGCGGTTGAAGGCTTTGCCGACGCATCGTCGACGTCTGCGGTTAAGGGGGAAAGCCTGCCGGATACGATCCGCGTCGTTTCATCGTACGCCGACGTCATTGCGATGCGCTCGCCGAAGGAAGGAGCCGCGCTGCTTGCAAGCCGCTATTCCGACTGCCCGGTCATCAATGCGGGGGACGGCGGGCACTTTCATCCGACGCAAACGCTCACGGATATCGTTACCATCCGGCGGCTGACGGGAAGACTTGAAGGGCACGTCATCGGTTTTTGCGGCGACCTCAAATTCGGGCGCACCGTACACAGCCTCACCCAAGCGATGAGCCGCTATCCGGGAAACGAGTTCGTCTTTATCAGCCCGCACGAGCTGTGCGTTCCCGACTATCTGGTTCGGAATGTGCTTGAAGAGCGCTCCGTCCGCTACACGACGGCCGAACGGCTCGAAGATGTTATCGGGAGCCTCGACATCTTGTACATGACGCGCGTGCAAAAGGAGCGGTTTTTCAACGAGCAGGATTATATTCGGCTTAAAGACAGCTATATTTTGGATCGGGAAAAAATGCGGCAGGCAAAGGCGAATATGATCGTCTTGCATCCGCTGCCGCGCGTAAACGAAATCTCGCCGGAAGTCGACTCCGATCCGCGCGCAGCGTACTTTAAGCAGGTGAAATTCGGTATGTACGCGCGCATGGCGCTCATCGCAAAGCTCACCGGCTGCATTTAAAAACGCGTTCGGCGCCCTTGCAGCCGGAACGCAACAAAGACGTTCGCGCTTTCGCTATCGAACGGATGGCAAGTTCAAAATCGCATTTGAAGGCGACCTGTTCCAAAACGGAAATTGCCGAACAGGTTTACTATATATAGAAGAGAAATCTGCGCCCGGATGCGCATCCCCTTCCGGCGCTAAGGAAAGGAGACTGTACGATGCTCAACGTAGATACCATTAAAAACGGACTGGTAATCGATCACATTCATGCCGGAAGCGGCTGGCGGATATTCCGGTGGCTCGGACTTGACCGGATGCCATTTTCCGCTGCGCTCATTATGAATGTGCCGTCAAAAAAAAATACGAAAAAAGATTTAATAAAAATCGACAATATTATCGATATCGATTATTCTGTACTCGGTTTTATCGATCCGGATATCTGCGTAAACATTATAAAGGATGAAAAAATTATTCGGAAAATCAATATGGAGCTGCCCGACCGCGTCCAAAACATTTTCCGCTGTAAAAATCCGCGCTGCATTACGGAAAGCGAACGAGCCATCCGTCCCGCCTTCCTTTTAGTCGATAAGGCTTCCGGGCTGTACCGCTGCGAGTTTTGCGATTCCCTGTACCGGACGGGGGACGCCGATCCCTTTTTGGAGGCTTGTTTATGATGCACGTTCTACTGATGTATAACGCCCGCCTTTTGGACGAGGCGATTGACGAACCGGGCGCGCTGTTGATTGTCGAAGGAAAAATCCGCGCCGTCTTTCAGGGATATTTTACGGGGGCGGAAACCGCCCGCGCGCTTGCGACGGCAATTTTGACGGAGGACGGCTGCGCCGATGATTGCCAGCTGGAAACATATGACGCGCGCGGATTGACGCTGACGCCCGCTTTTGTGGATATGCATGCGCACTTCCGCGATCCCGGGCAGACGGACAAAGAAGACCTTGAAAGCGGCCTCCATGCCGCAGCTGCCGGCGGCTTCGGGACGGTTGTCGCCATGCCGAACACCAATCCGGTTATTTCTTCGGAAGAGGATGCCATTGCCGTCGATAAGCGCGCCTATGCGCTCGGCCTTTCGAATTTTATTCAGTCGGTGAGCATAACCGAAGGATTCGACGGGGAAAGCACGGACCATATCGCGCTGCTCGATCCGGCAACGGTTCCGCTCATCACCGAAGACGGGCGTGAGGTTCTGTCTTCCGCCGTAATGCTTGAAGCCATGACGCAGGCGGCGGCAGGCGGCATTATCGTCAGCTGCCATTGCGAAGATCCGGAAATTGCCATGCAAGCGCTCCCCCTCCGCCAGCGAGCCCTCAAAATCATGGAAAAATACGGCATGACGACCTGGGGAACGGGAACGGCGCTCGAAGAGCTGCCGGAGAGAGAGTCGATGGAATTGACGGTCATTTTGATACATGCAAACCATATACTCGCCCTTGCCGAAAATCTTGCGACCGAACGGAACATCGCCCTTGCAAAGGAGGCCGAATGCCACCTCCACATCTGCCACGTGAGCACGGAGACCGCAGTGGAGGCGATCCGCGCGGCAAAGCAAAAGCTCTCCGAAGATGCGGAAGATGTGGCAGCCGATGAAGCGGAAGCCGCCTATAACGCCGAACGCAGAGGCGAGCGCTTTACTCCGCTGAAGATTGAAGACGAAACGTTTTTTTCAATTTCATGCGAAGTGACGCCGCACCACCTTGCCCTCTATGGAACCGACGGCCCCTTTTCGCACGCGTTTGTAAATCCGCCGCTCCACACCCAATTCGACCGGATAGCGCTGCTCGAAGCGCTCCGCGACGGCACGATTGACTGCATCGCAACCGACCACGCGCCGCATACGGCAGCGGATAAAGCCGTCGGCGCCCCCGGATTCACCGGATTTGAAACCGCCTACCCCGTTTGTAATACGGTGCTCGTCAAAGAAGGGCAAATCAGCGCAAAAATGCTGTCAAAACTCATGTCGGCAAATCCCGCCCGCCTGCTCGGCTTAAACAAAGGGCTGCTTTGCGCCGGTTACGACGGCGACATTACCGTCATCGACCCTGAAAAATGCTGGACGATCAACCCGGAAGCCTTTTACAGCAAGGGAAAGGCGACTCCTTTTGCGGGACGGACAGTAACTGGAAGCGTCGAAGCGGTCTTCATTGCCGGAAGAAAGATTTTCGAGCGATCATAACGCCCCTCTCCCGCCAGCTGATACGATGCGTCACAAAGCGCGCGGCGGCGGAAAAACCGCCGGAGAGCGAGCGGCCTTCGGCATCCGTTTAAGATTCGCATAAACCGTTCCGGGACTTTTCACAGCAGCACCTTGCATCAGCGGGAACGCTCGCGTTTTCCTTCATCAAACGTCCGTGCGGACAAAAAGTCTGCCGGTTTCAGCCCGCTCCTTCCGCATTGATTTAATAGTTCAAAACCTCTACAGTACGAAGCGAAACCAATTATCAGGAGTTTTTATATGATTAAGACGGTAAAAGATGTCGATTTGGCAGGAAAGCGCGTCGTCATGCGCGTGGATTTTAATGTGCCGATGAAAGACGGCGTTGTGCAGGACGATACGCGGATTACGGCGGCGCTGCCGACCATTCAATATATTATTGCGCAAAAGCCGCGTTCCCTCGTTTTGATGAGCCACCTCGGCGATCCTGCAAAGGACGTAAAAAAGGCTGCCGAAAAGGCGGAAAAAGCCAGAAAGCCGTTTACCGACGCGGACAAAGAAAAGTTTATCAACGGAAAGAACCGCATGAAGCCCGTCGTCGAGTATTTTGCCGCGAAGCTCGGACACTCGGTTACGTTCCTGCCGGATGCGCTCGGACAAAAGGCGGCAATCGACGCGCTCAAAGACGGCGAAGTTGCGATGCTTGAAAACGTCCGCTTCCACAAGGCGGAAACGTCCAAAGATGCGGCGGAGCGCGAGGCGATGGCGAAGGAGCTTGCCTCCTACGGCGATATTTTCGTAAACGACGCGTTCGGAACGGCGCACCGCGATCAGGCGTCCACCGCGACCATCGCAAAGTTTATGGCGGAAAAGCCCGTCGGCGGTTTTCTCATGGAAAAGGAAGTCAAATATATCGAACCGATGGTTACGAATCCGCCGAAACCGATGATTGCGATTATCGGCGGCGCAAAAGTTTCGTCCAAAATTGCCGTGCTCGAAAGTCTTTTGAAAAATGCGTCCGCGTTGATTATCGGCGGCGGTATGGCGTACACGTTCTTAAAGGCGCAGGGACACGCGGTTGGAAAGTCGCTTGTTGAAGACGATTTTATCGACACGGCAAAAAAATTGCTGACTGACGCGAAGGCGAAGGGCGTTTCCATCGTGCTGCCGATTGACCACGTGGGAGCCGAAGCGTTCGATGCGAATGCAAAAGCGGTCGCCGTTGACGGCATCGACATTCCGGACAACTTGATGGCGATGGACGTGGGACCGAAAACAATCGACGAATACAAAAAAGTGATTGCCGAAGCGAAATCCATCGTCTGGAACGGGCCGGTCGGCGTTTTCGAGTTCGACGCGTTCGCCAAAGGCACCGAAACGGTCGCAAAACTCGTTGCCGAAGCGACGGGACGCGGCGCAATGACCGTCGTCGGCGGCGGCGACTCCGTTGCGGCAGTCAACAAGTTCCGCCTCGCCGACAAAATGAGCCACGTCTCCACCGGCGGCGGCGCCTCCCTCGAATTCCTCGAAGGCAAAACGCTCCCGGGCATCGCAATACTCGCAACAAAGTAAACGCCGCGCGTAAAAGCGCCGCTGAAATTGGCGGATAAAATTACTCCGCTGCCGGAAACCGAAATGTTTGGCAGCGGAGTTTTTTATTAGGCGGGTGCGGCACACGAGGCGGCGTATTTTCGTAACGGCAAGCGATGGTACGACACGATGAGCATGTCTCCACTGGCAACGGCAAATCCTCGAAGGCAAAACGATTCCGGACATCGCAATACTCGCAACAAAGTAAAAAGTAGGCAGGCTCTGCATTTATCACGATAGAAAACCAGCTTTTCCAATACCTCGACAGGATGGAAAAGCCGGTTTTCTTTTGCGCGCTGTAGAAAGGGCGGAATTTTCAGTAATAGACTTACAAAAAACCGGAAATCCCGCAAAAGACCGCCGACAGGCAGCTAACACAACAACCTAGCCTGTTTCGCCAAAGCGAAACAGGAGCAGATGGCACGACCTATTGTCACATATACGATAAACTTTCTGCCATCTGCCCCGGCACGACCTATTATCACATTCACAATACCTTTCCGCCATCCGCCCCCGTCTCAAATCCGCGCTTTTATTTCCTGAATAAACTGGCGGCTGTCGAGGATTTTTGCGGCGGGGTGAGCGATGGCGGCAATGTCGCGCGTCATCGAGCCGGATTGAATGGCGGAAAGCGTTGCGTCTTCAAGCCGGTGCGCAAAGTCCGTCAATTCCGCTGTGCCGTCAAGTTCTCCGCGCTTTGCAAGCGCGCCGGTCCATGCGAAAATCAGCGCAACCGGATTTGTCGAAGTGCGCTCGCCTTTAAGATAGCGGTAGTAATGCTTCTGCACGGTTCCGTGGCTCGCTTCGAACTCGTATTTCCCGTCGGGGCTGACCAGCACGCTCGTCATCATCGCAAGGCTCCCGCATGCGGAGGCAACCATGTCGCTCATCACATCGCCGTCGTAATTCTTGCACGCCCACAGCATTCCCCCTTCGCTTTTCATAATCCGGGCGACCGCATCGTCAATCAGCGTGTAAAAATATTCGATTCCCGCCGCTTCAAATTGCGATTTAAACTCCGCATCAAAGATATTTTGAAAAATCGCCTTGAAATTACCGTCGTAAATCTTACTAATCGTATCTTTTGCGCCGAACCAAACCGAAACCTTCCGATCAAGCGCATAGGTAAAGCAGCAGCGCGCAAAATTTTCTATCGAGCGGTCGAGGTTGAAAATCCCCTGAATGATGCCCGACCCCGGCATATCCATAAGCGTCTTCCGAATTTCCGTTCCGTCGACGCCGGTGAACACGAGTTCGGCCTTCCCCGCGCCGGAAGTTTTGATTTCGGCGCTTTTATACACGTCTCCGTAGGCATGGCGACCGAGTATGATGGGCTTTTTCCAGCACGACACCGTGCCGCGCAAGTTGTCCGCAAAAATCGGCGTGCGGAACACCGTGCCGTCAAGCTCCGCCCGGATAATGGCGTTCGGACTGGGAGAGAGGCGTTTGAGCCCGTACTCTTTTACGCGCGCTTCGTTTGAAGTGATGGTCGCGCATTTTACGCCGACGCCCAGCCGCTTAATCGCCGCCGCCGCCTCATACGTAACCGCATCGTCCGTGTCGTCACGGTTTTTCAATCCCAAATCGTAATATTCGGTTTGCAAATCGACAAACGGCAAAAGCAGCTCGTCCTTAATCTCCTGCCACAACACCCGCGTCATTTCATCGCCGTCAAGTTCGGCAATTTTATTTTTCATTGAAATCTTTGACATGACGAAAGTATAGCGGAAAAAAAGAGCGCAAACAATCGACGCCGCGCCGCGCGAATCGATGGAAGGACGGGTGCCTACGGACGCAAAATCTCGACATTCATCCTGCAAACATTTAGAATGCGCCCACTATGAGTTTGATAGAATGTACGAACGTTTCATTTTCATATGACGGCGGAACGGTGATAAAGGGACTGAACTTTTCGGTGGCGGCGGGCGACTACCTATGCATCGTCGGCGAAAACGGGACGGGGAAAAGTACGCTGCTCAAAGGCTTGCTGCAGCTCAAAGCGCCTGCGGAAGGAAGCATTACGTTCGGCGACGGGCTAAAGAGCACGCACATCGGGTATCTGCCGCAGCAAACGGCCGCGCAAAAGGATTTTCCGGCAAGCGTGCGGGAAGTCGTGCTGTCCGGCAGGCTCAACAGCCTCGGCATCAAACCGTTTTTTACGAAGAAAGATAAGGATGCCGCACGGGAAGTCATGCGCCGGCTGAATATCGAATCGATGGGCAATCACTGCTACCGCAATCTTTCCGGCGGGCAGCAGCAGCGCGTCCTCCTTGCGCGGGCCCTGTGCGCCACAAAAAAGCTGTTGCTTTTGGACGAGCCGGTTACCGGACTCGATCCGGTCATTTCCGCCGAGCTGTACCGCATCGTAAAGGAGATAAACCGCTCGCAGGGCATTACGATTATCATGGTTTCGCACGATGTCTGCGGCGCTTTGGAAGAAGCGAATAAAGTCTTGCACTTAGGCGACATGCAGCAGCAATTTTTGGGCGCGCCGGACGATTACTTACAAACCGACTTCGGAAAATATTTTGCGCGGGGAATGCAGTGCGCATCCGGACACTAAAGCTGCGGCGAAGTGCGAGAGAGTATACGTACGGAGCTCCCTCTTTGCTGCACCGCTAAAAACGGCCGGAGGAGCGCAAAAAAACGCCGGTATGCCGCGCTCCGGCAACCGGCGTTTTGCGAAAAGCCCGCGCGCCTGATTGCGCGCGGAAATGCTCTTTTTTACTTATTGCTTATTTAATGGTGAGCTTTACCGTGTTATCAGTCCATTCGGTGTCACTGTGATAGCTATTGGATGCACGTAAATGCTCATACGTTTTTTCCGGTTCTGCAGAAGAGCTCCACCGATAATTCGCTTTATCGTCCAAACGTTTTTGCAGACCATCCTCATTGCCCGGCCGAAGTATCTTTTTTTCCGAAAAGAGCGGATCTCCATTCCCATTAATGTCATAGGTTACAAAGTACTCGTATGCGCCAAGGAATGTCGGCACTTCCACCGTACAAATAAAGGAATCGTCGGACGGATCGGTCGGAGTGCTCGCCGGATCTTGCACAATGCTCGCACCAGTTACCTTTTTGAAGTCATCCTTTAGTTTGTAGTACTTACCATTAATATTCCGCGCGCCCTCTTGCTCATAAGGAATCTCTACCAGTTCGGCAAGGTAAACGGCTACCTTTGCCTTATCGTCCGTTGTAAGCGCGCCGTAATTTGGCCGAGCAGTGAATTTCAACACAGACTTCGCCGGCTTCTCCCATTTGGTAAACCTATCCTCACTCCGATCCCATTCGGCAATAACCGTTCCGCCCAAAGAAGTGGTATAAGCGGATATGCGTGTGGTCGGTCTTTTGGTTCTCATATCAAGAGACGCATATCTCACGTCCGTTGCACTTTCATGGGATTTCGTTGCGCGGAAGATATACTGACTCGTAAACTTCTTTGCATCTACGTCCGTCACAGAGGTAAGCTTATCTACTGCGGTTCTTTCCATGACAACCGGCGTAATCGGTTGCCACGCGCCCGTTGCCACCAGCTCTCCGGAAACGGAATCCTCCATCGCTTCTGCATAGTGCACCGCATACGTATAGTATGACTTTGCCACTTTCTCATAGTCGTCTTTTAATGTGATCCGAATCTTTTCGCCCTGCGGATAGACCGTGAATTCCGCAGCGCGGCCAAAAGACACTTCGGAAGCTTTTCTTACCGTCAATTTGCGATCGTTCTCATCTTCATCTTTGAAAAGAATCATATCTTTCCGTCCGGCTTTCGTAAGCACGACGCGGACAACGTAAGCGCCTTCCGCCAAGTCCTTTACCGAACCAATCTTCTTACCTGTTTCACTGTCCTTAAGCGGAGTGATCGGCTTGTAGTCGGCATCGGTAAGACCTTCATTACTATCGCTTTTCAGCCGTTTTGCATAGCTTACCGCAACGCTTGCCCCCGTTTCATAGGTAACTTTAACGATCAGATCGTTTGTCAGCGCGTCTTTATCGAGGCATTTGAGGGATGCTGTTATAGAGCCCCAAACTTTACGAAGGTCGTTTTCCTCGTACTTGCTCACATCCGCCGTGGCGGTAGCGCCATAGTAGGTTTTACCGTCCAGAACGACTGCATAGTAGTTGGTTACGCTCGTATCGGCCGGTTTTATGTCAGCGTAATAGCACAGCGTTTTTCCGTCGGTTATCTTGCCTTCTTTAATGTCCTTGCCGTCCGCCGCAAGGTCGAATAGTTGGGACTCAGGGGCCGGGTCTCCTCCCGAAGAAGAAGGCGTGCGGTACACCTTATACATTTCCTTCTTCGCTTCTTTTCCGTCGACTTTTGCAGGTACCCAGATTATGCGGATTGTTTTGCTATCCGTGTACGCAGCGGAAACATTTTCGGCGACATCTGCACCGCGGAGAATATTCTTATACGCAAGCACGCTCTTCGTCAGCGTTGCAGTACGGCCCTTTCCATCATTCATAACGACTTCATACGTGTTGGTTACGGCAGGATTGGCCGACTTATCGAAAACATAATAAATCGTCTCGTCGTCACTGTTTTTCTTCGTTTTAATTTCAGCCGTTACCGGATCTTTCTTACCGGCGGCATCCAAACGGAAGACCTTGTACATAGAGACGGCGACCTCATTTCCGCCGATCAGCGCAGGCTTCCATTCTATGCGGATTGTTTTACCGTCCGTGTATGCTGCCGAAACGATTTCGCCCGTCTGCCCCGCATTGAGCTTTTTCACATAGGCTTTCTGTTCGGCAACGATGTCGGACGGAACATAGGCCTTGCTATAGGATTCGACACGGACTTTGATGGAATACGCGCCGGATTGTTCGAGCATGAGCGTTACCGATCCCACTCCGTCTCCTACAGTTTTCCGCGCAAAGGATTCTACAATTTTCCCGTCGGCAGAATACGGAACGCTATCGGATTCCGGCTCGGCAATAACGGTATATTTGAGGAACGGCTTTGCCGGAAACATTACGGTAACCAGACTTTCGCCATCCTTCTGTTGCACCAGAATCGTTTTGCCAGAAAGTTTTGCCTCCTCGGCAACGCCGCTATTGGCAAGATCAAGCGCAGGCGTATTCGCTTGCGGAATGTTCGCCGTAACCTCCGCCGCGCCATTCGTGCAGGTATCCCCATCCTTATTCACCCCGATGACCTCATAGGCGTACTTCATTTTGTCCTGCAGCGCGCCGTCCGCATCCATATAGTCGCTTGCCTTTTCATCGATAACGTCAAGCAGCTTTCTGCGGCCCTTTTCATCCTTGCGGAACACTTTGTATTTGACCGCATCCGGAACTGACGGCCAGTCCACATAGTTTGCCCCCGGATACGCGGCAACCTTAACCTCCAGCGCCGGAATTTGCTTCGGTTCCGGCTCTTCGGTCTTACAGGCAAAGAACGCGGCCGATGCTGCCAGCGCCAATGCAAGTCCAAACGCTTTTTCAAGCTTTTTCATAAGAAAACTCCTATGCTGCCTTTTTAAAGCGGCAATCCATAAAATTATTCCGGCGCCTTTTATGCAACGCATAGCGCAACGCCTAAAATTGTGTAAAAAATGGAATCATTTTGCTGAGGTGCCATTTTTTTTCGAAAGTCTACTATATATATATATATATATATGCAAGGGGGACGGAGACGCGGGATCGAGCTTTGGAAAAGCCGCGCCGACGGGAAGGCCTTAGGCGTGCGGTTTGGGCGTTAAGGCGGCCGGAAAACAAATCGCGATGCGCGGTGTTTGAAGCGGGCGAATAAAATCCCGTACCGACCAGACACGTCGCATCAATTTTGAGCGCGTCGACGGATTGTTAAAAAACTTGACGCGGAAAGTTGCGCGGGGAATACGGTGCGCCATCTGGACGCTCAAGATGCGGCGGGCAGAGAGAGACTGGACGCGCCCTTCCGTATCTACCGCGTCTGCGGAAAAGCTCGCGCGTGCGTTTTGGGTGTTAGGGCGGCCGAAAAACAAATCGCGATGCACGGCATTCGAAGCGGGCGAATAAAATCCCGTACCGAGTCGGCATCCGGCAGTAATTTTGAGCGCACCGGCAAACTGTTAAAAAACTTAACGCGGAAAGTTGCGCGGGGAATGTAGAGTGCATCCGGACGCTCAAGATGCAGCGGGATGCGAGAAACTGAGCGCACGAGCTGCCGCGCCTGCGGGAAAGCTCACGCGTACGGTTTGGGTGTTAGCGCAGCCGGATGGATGGAATAAAAAAGCGTGAACTGCGGCGCATCCCGGATCCGGGGTACGAGCGCAGTTCACGCCTTTGGTATGATTTTAAATGTTGCCCGCATTGAGAATCGTCGGGCGGAAACCGGCATTTCAAGCGCGTTTGCCTCCAGTAACGGCAAAGCGACCGGCCGATTAAGCGCCCGTGCAATTCAACGACAGCGCCTGCGCCTTATTGCGCCGCAAGATATTCGTTTATGCCTGCTGCCGCGCGGCGGCCTTCGCCCATCGCAAGGATGACGGTCGCCGCTCCCAGCACGATGTCGCCGCCGGCCCACACCTTTGCGTGGCTGGTGGTTTGCTTTTCATCGACGGTGATGTGCCCTTTATCGTCGGCGGCAAGTCCCGGCGTCGTCTGCACCAGCAGCGGGTTGCTGCCGTTTCCGAGCGCGACAATAACGGCATCGCACGGAATTTCGTGCTCGCTGCCTTTAATGGCGACCGGACGGCGGCGGCCGCTTGCATCCGGTTCCCCCAATTCGTAATCGAGGATAATCATACCGCGCACATGCCCCGAACGCGCCGGATCGTCGCTTTCTTCTGCGACAATCTCAACCGGATTCGACAAAAAGCGGAACTGCACGCCTTCTTCTTCGGCGTGGGCGATCTCCTCTTTACGCGCAGGCATTTCATCGCGCGTGCGGCGGTAGACGATTTCGACCGTTTCCGCACCGAGCCGCAAGGCGGTACGCGCCGCGTCCATCGCAACGTTGCCGCCGCCACAGACAATCACGTGTTTTGCAGGGTAAAACGGAGTGGCGGCCTTGCCGCTTTCGTAGGCTTTCATCAAGTTTGCGCGGGTTAAATATTCATTCGCGCTGAATACGCCGATAAAGTTTTCGCCCGGAATGTTAAAGAATTTCGGAAGCCCCGCGCCGGTGCCGATGAACGCAGCGTCGAATCCCTTTTCCGTCAAAAGCTGATCGAGCGTGTCGGTACGGCCGACTAAAAAGTTCGTTTCGATTTTTACGCCCATCTCTTGGAGCTTGCTGATTTCTTCCTGCACAATGCTCTTCGGCAAGCGGAATTCGGGAATTCCGTACATCATAACGCCGCCGGCCTTTTGTAAGGCCTCAAAAATAGTAACATCGTGTCCGGCGCGGGCGCAGTCTGCGGCAACCGTTAAGCCTGCCGGCCCAGAACCGACAACGGCGACCTTCTTTCCGGTCTTCGGCGCCATCTCCGGCGTAGAAACCTTCTGATTTTCCCGCTCCCAGTCGGCGACAAAGCGTTCCAGCCGTCCGATTGAAACGGATTTTTCCGCAGACTTAAACACCTTGCCGATCGTACACCGCCCCTGACACTGTTTTTCCTGCGGGCAGACGCGGCCGCAAATCGCAGGAAGCAGGTTCGTCTGTTTGATGATGTCAACGGCGGATTTGAAGTCTCCCTTTGCAATTTCCGTAATAAATTCGGGAATCTGCACATTGACCGGACAACCGTCCACGCACGGGCGGTTTTTGCAGCGGAGGCAGCGGTTCGCTTCGATTATCGCCTGCTCCGAGGTGTAGCCCATCGCAACTTCATCCATCTGCCGCGCACGGCTCTTCGGCTCAAGCACCGGCATTTCCTGCTGCAAAATCGCCATGCGGTCTTTGTTCGCAAGCGGCGCGGCCGCAATTTTCGTTTGTAATTCGGCATACGCCTGTTCGGCGGCCGTCTTCATCTGCTCTCGTGTGATGTATTCGCTCATGCTTTGCCCCCTTTCGCTTCAAGCTCGTCAGCCTGCGCCTGCAAGCGGCATTTGTGGAAGTCCTCTTCTTCCTGCGCCTTAAACGAACGCATACGCAGCATCATATTGTTCCAGTCAACTTTGTGCGCATCGAAATCCGGGCCTTCGACGCACACGAATTTCGTTTCCCCGCCGACATTTACCCGACAGCAACCGCACATACCGGTGCCGTCAATCATAATCGTATTTAAGGAAACGACCGTCGGAATCTTAAACGGCTCCGTCGTAAGCGAGGCGAATTTCATCATAATCGGCGGGCCGATTGCAAAAACTTCCGCCGGAGGACACTGAGATTCGCACATTTCTTTGAGCGGCTCCGTAACAAGCCCCTTGCGCCCGGCGGAACCGTCGTCAGTCATTAGCACAACCTCATCGCAGACGGATTTCATCTCATCGACAAAAATAAGTAAATCTTTGTTCCGCGCCCCCATAATCATGGTTACGTTGTTGCCGGCAGCCTTATACGCCTGCGCAATCGGATAGAGCGGCGCAACGCCAAAGCCGCCGCCGACCAGCACGACCGGCCCGTTTTTCTTTTCGATTTCAGAGGGATTTCCGAGCGGCCCCAACACCGCAGGAAGCTCATAACCGGCCTCCTTTTGCGCCAGCCGATACGTACTTGCGCCCACCGGCTGATACACAATCGCAATCCAGCCTTCCTCTGCATTGGCATCAGCAATCGTCAACGGAATGCGCTCGCCGTATTCAATATCAATTTGAATGATTACAAACTGCCCCGCCTTCCGGTTTCGGGCAATTTCCGGCGCGTCAATCTTCATATAATTGACCAGCTCGGACAACTGCCGCTTTTCAAGAATTTTAAACATACACTTCCCCTTATAAGTCAGATGCCGATTATATTAGTGAATAGCAAAAAGATGGGCAAGGATCCGGGACAGGCGGGAAAACGATACGCGAATGAGGGAATGGGTTGACCGCCTGCCTCATGTTTTGCCGTAAACAAAATTCACATAAAGCGATGCGGGTACTCAAGTCAATACAACCTCCCAAAGATGTACCAGCCTAAACCCTGCCCGAGTTTTCGCCGGAAAACTCGGGCGGACTGCAGGAAACGTATGCGGTGTCAACCCCCGCTTATGCAGTCCGCAAAGGCACAACCTTATCCGCGTTATGGCAGAGGTCGAGGCGGGCATTTATCATCAGCTTTTAGGCGATTTGTCGTTTCTTGCCGAGCAAATCTTTCCGGATACGGCGACCGGCGACTATCTTCGGATGCACGTCGGGCGGCGGAGAACGTAATGTG
>CAUTZW010000032.1:0-28501 GCA_963543045.1 uncultured Treponema sp. | reverse complement strand
AGAGAAAAAAATTTTTACTCAAAAGAAAAAAAATCATGTTTGCCAGGGAAAATGCCCCCACCCCCCCCCCCCCCCCCCCCCCCTCGAGTAGCATAAATACTTGAAGGAAATTTTGCCAAATAATTAAAAAGACGCGTACATTCTTCGTCGTAATAGAATTTACCGTCTTTTTCAAATTTAAAAGGACTGCGCCAATTTCCCGGCCATGCCCATGTTATAAAAGAAAAATCGGAATTATATATGTCCTTGTAGTACAGCTTGGTGATTTTAGCAACTCGCTCCCATATTTCATGATTACAGGAAGTCTTGGCGCCGGTAAAAATCCCTCCCGTATAGCATTGCTTGATTTCATTTCAACTTCCGAAATAATTTCCGGTCGTTCCGAGATATTTGTTAGACAAATAATCAAAAAGTTCAAGTTTTCCCGTCGTGTCTTTGTAAATCGAAAAGAAATCCCGAATCTGCTGGCACTGCTCATCCGTTAGTTTTTCCCATGTCGTATCAAGCAACTCCCATTCATAACCGAAATTCTGTTCTTTTATCGACGTATTTAATTCAAACCCGAAAGCATTTTTACCCGAGCCGTAATCATTTCGCATTTGTTCATTTACGGATTTTGACCGTTAAACAATGCATCGCCGTAAAGATAATTAAAATAAAACCAAGTATGGTCTCCAAGTTCATGACCGTTTTTAAATACACGATTTATTCTATATAATTCGTATGCCGAAGGCGTTGCATCCCATGCAATTCTGTTGAATGTTGCCGTTGATTTATATTTTTTTATCTGATCATTTATTGCGTAATCTCAGGATACTATATTTTCGGCGATTTTATCTATAATGGCAATAAAGCAAAAAATAGAAGCGTATATATTTTTCATATTCTCAATATAAAAATAGCGGTATGGACGCACATGAACAGACGCTCTCTGTATGCCAGCGGCTCGAGCAGGAACGGGCACGTCTCGGCCTGTCGTAACTAGCGGTGGCATACGAAGAGAATGTCTCACAAAACACGAGTACCTACATCGAAACGAGGAAACGAATATAGATACTCAATACGATGTAAAAATTATGCGCCGCAATACTGCGTATCAAGCCACTTTTCGGCGATCGTACGCTTTTGTGCAAGGTCTTGCAAAAGGGAAGGCCGCATAGCGCATCAAGATCCTCTGCTTTCCCCTCTGCAAACTGGTGACCTTCTTTTATATTGGCAGACGAGATAGCTTTTCTACATTGTTCATTGCTCGTTTTCCGATGGAAAACGAGCGCGTGTGTGCGTCCGCTTCATCCGAACTTTTGCAATGCGTTTTCTGCCGCATGCTGCACGCGCTTTCGATTTTGTCTGTCGTTCAAGTGTGCGAAGTGGTACCCATAACGACAGGATAGCAGGCAGAACACGAATTAAAAAAAGAGCGAAAGCGCGGCGCGGAACAAGAAGACTAAAAAGCGCGTAAAAAATTCCGAAGCATTGAAAACGCCGTTTCACTTGCAAAAAATAATTCTCCGACTGCCGAAAATGCCTCTCCCGTCAAACTTTAAGCGGGAGTTGAAGTGCTTTACGGAAAATCAAAGCGGCGGGGCGTTATTATTGCTCCGGCAGGAAGCGGCGGCTGGAACGTTTTATTCGGCAGCATACAAATGACCGTAAAAGAGCGCGAGCTTACGCCGGTTAAAAAAGCGGAACATTCCGCCGCCTTTTCGTATTCCGTTGACCTTGCAGAGGAAAATAAAGATGCGCGCCCCGCCTTTGAGCTTCGCCTGCTCGGTCTCCGCGCGGAGGAAGCGATAAAAATGCTTGAACGTCAGCTTGATTTGTGTGCGCTGCACAATTTTAAGACGTTCAGCGTCATTCACGGAAAGGGCGAAGGGATTTTGCAGCAAGCCGTGCAGGATTATCTGTCGAACTGCCCGGCAGTGGACTCTTTTGCGTTTGCGCCCCCTGAAGACGGCGGAACGGGAAAAACGTATGTTAGTTTACGGACGTGACATTTCCCCAACAAACACTTGAAGCACCCCCTCTCCATCCTATCGCGTAGGCGCGTTTTCCCCGCGGAAATGTATCGCACCGCCTTTGCCATTCCCTACGCTTCAAAATCGCTTTGTATTGAAAAACGGCGTATTTTATTTATAGAATGCGGCTTCATCTGACAGTTTGTAGGGCGGGAAAATGGCATACGTAAAAAATCTCTTCGATTCCAATTTTATTCAATATGCGAGTTATGTTATCCGCGACAGGGCGATTCCCGAACTCATCGACGGCTTTAAGCCTGTCCAGCGGCGCATTTTGCATACGCTTTTGGAAAATGACGACGGCAAATTCACCAAAGTTGCAAATGTTGTCGGTAAAGTCATGGCGTATCACCCGCACGGGGACGCATCTATCTATTCCGCGCTCGTAAACCTTGCGAATAAAGAGATTTTTATCGACAAGCAGGGGAACTTCGGCAATATGTACACCGGAGACAGCGCGTCGGCTCCCCGCTATATTGAGTGCCGTCTCCGTCCCGTTACCAAAGAAATCATCTACAATCCCAAAATCACGCAGTATGTGCCGAGCTACGACGGACGCAGCAAAGAGCCGGTCGTATTCCGTGCAAAGCTGCCGCTCGTCCTCATCACGGGCGCGGAGGGGATTGCAGTCGGCATGAGTACGCAGATTTTAAGCCACAACGTCCATGAAGTTATCGAAGCCGAAAAAGCGTGTCTGCGCGGCGAGCCGTTCCAACTTTTTCCCGACTTTCCGACCGGCGGTCTGATTGACTGCACGGAATACAAAGACGGATTGGGGAAAATCGTTGCGCGCGCCAAAATGGATACGAGCGACGATAAAAAAATCGTTATCACGGAGCTTCCGTACGGCAGCACGTCGGAAAGTCTTATGGATTCGATTGAAAAAGCGGCGCGGAACGGCAAAGTCAAAATTGCATCGATAAACGACTTTACAGCGGACACCGTAAATATCGAAATCCGCCTGCCGCGCGGCGTGTACGTCAAAGACGTTGTAGATTCGCTGTACGCATTCACCGAGTGCGAAAAGACCGTTTACTGCAATCTCCTTGTTATAAAAGAAAATATGCCCGTTCAGATGACGGTAACGCAGGTTATTGAACACCATGCAAAGCAGTTGGTCGAAGTTCTGCATGATGAACTTGAGTTTGAAAAGTCGGAATTGAATGAAAAGCTGCACCTCCGGACGCTTGAGCGTATTTTTATCGAAGAGCGGATTTACAAGTCGATAGAAGAGATGAAAACGGACGAAGCGGTTAAAGCGGCGGTCAAAGACGGCTTTATTCCGTTCAAAAGAGAGCTTTTGCGCGACGTAACTGACGAGGACGTTGCTCACCTGCTCAAAATCCCCATCCGGCGCATATCGCTCTACGACATAAACAAAAACCGCGAGGAAGTGAACGCGATAAACGCGCGGCTTAAAGAAATTGCGCGCCTTTTGCGCCATCTTACCGATTACGCGCTTAGCTGGCTTGAAGGAATTGAAGCGAAACTTGAGCCGTCGCTCCTTACGCGCCACACGACGCTCCAAACGATTGAAACTGTCGATGCGCGGAGCGTCGTCAAGCGCGATATTGCCCTGCGCTACGATGAACGCGCCGGTTATCTTGGGACGCAAGTGTATTTCGGAAGCGAATTACTGAAAATCAGTCAATTTGACCGCATCCTCTACGTGCGGAAAAGCGGCATCTACACGGTTACGGAAGCCCCCGCAAAGGTTTTCGTTGGCCCCCAGCTGCGCTGCGTAACCTTTGCTGACAAGGAAAGCCTCGCAAAAATCCTGTTTACTGTCATTTATATGGAAAAAGAGACGCATCTGGCGTACATCAAACGCTGTAAGATTTCGGGCTACATCATGAACCGCGATTATTTTCTTGCGCCGGACGGAATGGACGTGCTGCACGTGGATATGCGAAAGAGTTTCACGTTTACGCTCCGCTACGTGCAAAAACCGCGCGTAAAAATCCTGACGGAAACATTTAAGGCCGAAAGTTTCCCGGAAAAAGGACTGAAGGCGCAGGGCGTAAGAATTTCGGTAAAAGAAGCGGAAGCGGTTATTGTCGAAAATGAATCGGTAACAGGCTAAATGGAAAAGCTAACTGCCTATGCCGCAGCGGAGTTGACCGTAAAAAAATCACGCTTTTTCAGCGAACTTTTTCCGTGCGCTGACCAAGCCGCCGCCCGCGCAATCATAAAAGAACAGAAAGCGCGATACAGCGACGCCGCCCACGTGGTACACGCATTCGTGTTGGGCGCGAACGCGGAAATTATGGGCATGAGCGATGACGGAGAGCCGTCCGGAACTGCCGGCCGCCCCGCACTCGATGTGCTCAAAGGCAGACAGTGCACGGATTTAGTATTAACGGTAACGCGCTGGTTCGGCGGCATCCTTTTAGGTACCGGCGGTCTTGTTAAAGCATACGGAGAAAGCGCAAAGCGCGTCATTGCAGCGGCAGAAAGCGCGAGTTCGTTTGCCCCCATCATTGCCGAAAAAACATTTACGTTCACCTGCGATTACGCGCACTACGAAGCCGTCCGCCGCCAGATGGAACGCTTCGCCGTGCGCGGTTTAACAGAAAACTTCGGGGCGCTCGTTACCGTGCGCGGCTCCATCCCCGCCGAAAAATCCCCCGCATTCGCCCGCCAGCTTACAGATTGCAGCAAAGGCGCCATTACGTTGCGCTAAGGCGCCGACGGGGGAATAGGGAGATAGGAGTGGGAGCTTTGCCGTGCCGCCGGAACAATAACCGTTTCTGTTGCGTGCTGGTTGTTCGTAGGTGCTGTCCCCTCTGGAGATCGGTTAGGGTAGGATGCGGTTGCGGCGGGCAAGAGGCGCGTACAACTGCGGCGACTGTAAGCTCTGTGCGGAGAATATGGAGATGCGGCAGCTTTACCGTGCCGGAGCCGGAGTGCCGGAACAACAACCACTTCCGTTGCGCGCTGGTTGTTCGTAGGATGCGGTTACGGCAGGCAAGAGGCGCGTAGAACTGCGGCGAGTGTAAGCTGGCGCCGGTAAAAGAAAGTCATGCAGCCGACCAAGTTAAATCCATACGATAAAATCCATCCCACTATGCTCCCTCATTCCCTCTCGCACATTTTGCCCAATGGCAAAATGTGAGGCGTGCGGTCGACTAAATTACATCCATACGGAAAACTTTATCCCGCACGGCCCCGCCCTGACCAACTCGTCGTCCTCTCTTACATTTTGTCCGTGTGCAAAATGTGAGGCGTGCGGTCGGCTGAGTTACATCCATACGGAAAACTTCATCCCGCACGGCCCCGCCATGCTCCCTCGTTCCCGCTCGCACATTTTGCCCGTGTCAAAATGTGAGGCGTGCGGCCGACTAAATTAAGTCCACACGGAAAACTTCATCCCGCACGCCCCCGTACGCCCCGCCCCCACTCTATGTTCCCGTCTCCGAATGCGCTATACTTTGGCCAGAAATGATTTTTGCGAGGAAAATAATGATTGTTACGTGTCTTGACCTTGAGGGGGTTTTGGTTCCGGAGATTTGGATTGAATTTTCGAAGGCTGTCGGTATTGCGCAGCTTGCGCGGACGACGCGGGATGAGCCGGATTACGATAAACTCATGCGTTTCCGCATCGACATATTGAAGGAGCACGGGCTCGGGCTCTCTGAGATTCAGCGGACGATTGCCGGAATTGATCCGCTTCCGGGTGCGCGGGACTTTATCGATGCGCTCAGAGAGATGACGCAAGTAATTATTTTGAGCGATACGTTTGAGCAGTTCGCCTTCCCGCTGATGAAAAAGCTCGGCTTTCCGACCATTTTGTGCAATTCGCTGGAAGTGGCTCCGTCCGGTGAAATTACCGGCTACAAGATGCGCTGCGATAACGGCAAGTTTGCGACGGTGCGCGCGCTCCAGTCGGTGGGGTGTAAGACGATTGCAAGCGGGGATTCTTTTAATGATCTTTCGATGATCGAAGCGTCTACGAAGGGATTTTTGTTCCGGACGACGGAGGCTATCAAAAGCGCACATCCGGACATTCCGGCGTTCACCGAATATTCCGAGCTGCTCGGCGCAATCCGTAACGTCATCGATGCAGAACGCGCATCCTGAAATGCTCTGAAGGCGGCGGGCGGCCGATAAAAGCTGCAGAAAGCGCGTTTAGATTTTTGTGCGGCAGCAGCGTTTGCAGCCGTTTACAATGACGTGCTTTCCGCCGCTTTTGGTTTTGTTGAAAAGGCGGGCGACCAAATATTCTTCGTCGGGGATGCAGCGCTTGCACACGGGGCACACTCTGACAATTCCCTTTGCGGGGTGCGGATAGCAGCGCGGGCAGCCGTAAATGACGCAGAGCTGGTCGCTCACATTCATCGGCCGGAAGACTTTTGAAACCAAATTGTCTTTCGGTAAAAGCGGGCAGCCGCACACGGGACACTGCACAAATCCTTTGGCAGCGGGTTCGCTCGGCGGTTTTTGAAAAGTGCGCATCGTAAAGCGTTTTAAGTACATCAGCGCCGCGATAATGATGATTGCGGCGGCGCCCATTAAAATATATTCCATTTGTATAACCGATTATGCGGTAACCCCCGCGCTATTCCGCCGAAGCCGCCTGCCGCACCGGCGGCGCATTTTCCGAAAGGGCGCTACGCAAAATCCTTTGCGGTGATTAAAGCTGCGTGCGGCAACTCTTCGATCCAGCGGCAAAAGACATGCCACTCATCAAGCCGGTGGTTTCGGCGCGTCGCATAAATATTCTGCAAAACCTGATAGTTGACAAGAAGCGTCGCCTTTTGATTCAAACTTGCCGGAAGCAGCTGAATCATCTGCCACCAATCCTCTTTGCTTTTCGATTGAATGTAATCGGTGCGGGCTTTATTGAGCGCTTCGATTAAACCGTCGAGCGCGCATAGCGAATGTTCATTCAGATGCTCCGTACTGAAATCCTCCCGCACGAATTCCTTTGCCGCAACTTTATGCATCGTCGAACAGCTGTTGCGTACCGTCCCGACTTTGTAGGTATCCATCTCAGCCCACCAGTAGCGCGGAGCCGTTACGTCGAACGTTACCGTAACGTAGCGGAGAAATTTTGCGTGAGACGGCCCGCTTTGCGAAAGTTTTTTCATCAATTCCCGGTCGGCCGCGCCGACGGCAAACGCGCCTGCATCGTCATACGCGCTGTCGGAACGGTCCCAGCTGTTGTATGAATTGCGCATACCGCGTATGGCGGCTTCCCATCCGTAAATACGTGTCTTTTCTATGAGTATCATGAGTTCCTCCGTTGCAATTTAAATATCGTCGATAACTTCCGCTTTCACCTGTTCGGGAGAGCGGTTTTTCCATATGTAAAAAAGATAAAGCGCGCCGACGACCAGAAGCGCAGCTCCGGCAATCCGCACGACGGTAAAGCCGATTTTTGCCGGAATGATGAACATTGCCGCCGACGCCGCAAATGAAATGATTGCGTCAAGCAAAAACTGCTTACGGTCGATGCCGGAGTCGTGCAGCTTTCCGACGATGAATAAACCGAACGCAGCATTGAGCAGCAGGTACACAGCGAGCGCATACAGCATAAACGTCCAGAGCGCGCGGGCAAAAAGGAGCGGCAAAAAGAGCGCGAGCAGGCCGATAACGATTCCGACGGCTGCGCGGAGCGTAACCGCGCTCTGGAACGACGAGTCGGCAATCAGTTTCCGCGTATGCAAAAGATTATAGATGCCATTTATCACCGCCCCCAATCCCAGCAGGATCACAACCGCGCTGACGCATTGCGCCGGAAAAAAAAGCATCAGCGCTCCAATCACGGAAAGCAGCGCGCCGATTAAAAGGTTTTTATGTTTCATATACACCTCGCGCAAAACTATACCTTTTCCAACCGGATTTGACCAGACGCCCGATGGCGGCGGCCGGCACGATTGGAATCGAATTGGTGCGCGTGCGGCAGGAAGACGGTTTTTCGCGTGCCGCTGCCAGTGACTGCACACGATCGGAGGCGGACTGACGGTACGCTTCCGTAATTGCATAATCACTTTGTTGCTGGTAGACTTTCGCTCGTTTCGATGCGGCGCATAGGTTCGCACTGCGCGTTCGGCGCATTTCGATGCGGCATTTACGCTAATTATTTATTTTTCGAGGTTTGTATGGCTCTTACATTGACGGAAAAAATCCTTCAGGCGCACATTGTTCCCGAGGCCTGTCTTGAAGCGGGATTTGTAAAAGGCGAGCGGATTACGCGGGGCGTCGATATTGCAATAAAAATCGATCAGACGCTGACGCAGGACGCGACGGGCACGATGACCTATCTGCAATTCGAGACGATCGGCATTCCGCGCGTAAAGACGGAGCTTTCCGTTTCGTATGTCGATCACAACACGCTGCAAACCGATTTTAAAAACATGGACGACCACCGCTACCTGCAAAGCATTGCGGCAAAGTACGGGCTGTATTTTTCCCGTCCGGGCAACGGCATCTGCCATCAGGTGCATCTGGAACATTTCGGAAAACCGGGAAAGACCTTGCTCGGTTCGGATTCGCATACGCCGACCGGCGGCGGGCTTGGAATGATTGCGATCGGCGCAGGCGGGCTTGACGTTGCTGTTGCCATGGGCGGGGGCGCCTTCCATCTTGCGATGCCGAAGGTGTTCGGCGTAAAGCTTACGGGGCGTCTCCGGAAAGGCGTGAGCGCAAAGGATATCATCCTTGAGCTGCTCCGGCGCGAGACGGTAAAAGGCGGCGTCGGGGCGGTGTATGAGTATTTTGGAAGCGGGGTGGCAGGTTTGACCGTTCCGCAGCGCGCGACGATTACGAATATGGGCGCGGAACTCGGCGCAAGCACGTCGATTTTCCCTTCCGACGATATGACGCGGGCGTTTTTGGAAGCGATGGGGCGCGGCGGCGACTGGAGCGAGCTGCACGCCGATGCGGGTGCCGAATACGACAAAATAATAGAAATAAATCTTGACACGCTGGGTGCGCTGGCCGCAGCTCCGCATTCGCCGGATGCCGTTACGGACATCAAGCGCATTGCCGGAAAACCGGTAACGCAAGTTGTCATCGGTTCATGCACGAACAGCTCGCTCGACGACCTTGCAAGCGTTGCGGCAGTTGTCCGCGGCCGCCGCATTGCGCCGGGCGTTGAAGCGGGCATCGCACCCGGTAGCCGGACGACGCTGCTGATGGCGGCAAAATCCGGGATTTTAGGGGAGCTCATCGCAGCGGGATTCAGGATTTTGGAGAGCGCGTGCGGCCCGTGTCTCGGTCAGGGCTTTGCGCCGAATAGCGGGGGCGTTACGCTCCGGACATTCAACCGGAACTTTAAGGGGCGGAGCGGCACTGCGGACGCTTCCGTCTATCTTGTCTCTCCGGAAACGGCTGCGGCCTCCGCCGTGACGGGCGTTATCACGGAAGCGGAAACGCTTTCCTATGAGGATGCGGCATATCAAAACGACGTGCGGGAGAGCCTGCTTTCCGGAAAAGATGCGCGCTTATCGCAGGCGGACGTGAAGGCGGCGGCGTGCGACGAAGGAATGTTCATCGTTCCGCTTGAAGCTTCGCGCGCGGCGCAGGTTGAAATCATCCGCGGGCCGAATATCAAACCGTGTCCGCCGTGTCCGCCTTATGTGCCGTCGCTCAAGCTTCCGGTTCTTTTAAAAACGGGCGACAACGTTTCCACCGACGACATCATGCCGGCCGGATCGAAAATGCTTCCGCTGCGCTCGAACATTCCCGAAATCAGCAAGTTTACGCTGGCGCGCCTTGACGAAACCTTTTACGAGCGCTGTGCTGCAATCAATTTTAGCGGAGGAATCATCGTCGGCGGCGAAAACTACGGGCAAGGTTCTTCGCGCGAACACGCAGCGTTAGGGCCGATGTATCTGGGAATCCGCGCGATAATCGCCAAAAGTTTTGCGCGCATTCATAAAGCGAACCTCATCAACTACGGCATTCTGCCCATCACGTTTGCAAATCCGGCCGATTACGAGCGCGTGCAGCAAGGCGACGTCATCGAACTGAGCGATATTGCAAGCGCCTTGGACGGCGGCGCGCCTTTTACGCTGCTGGTAAACGGTACGGCGATTGCAGGCGTAAACGATCTTGCCGCGCGGAGCCGGAACATCTTGAAGCAGGGCGGACTTGCGGCATATACGAAAAACGGAGGAAATTAGCCGATCGGAAATGCGCGCACGAAAAAAATATGCGGCAAAGCGCTCTTTGAAAATCCTACAGAAAATCATAGAGCGCGCTTTGCGTGCGTGCGCGTTCGGAAGGATTCGCCTTTCCGTGAGAAGCGGAGAAACCGCGATTCATCGCATTCTTCTATATAAATAACGTGCCGGCGGAAAAAACGTACGGCATTTGCATTCGGATTAGGCGCACTTTTGCGCAAGGAGAATTACTATGGATGCTCTTCAGATTTTGGGATACGCCGCGTCGATTGTCATTTTTATTTCGCTGACGATGAAATCGCTTGCGAAGCTTCGGATTATCAACGCGATCGGCAGCTTGCTCTTCGTCATATTCGCGCTTAAAACGAATTCGCTTCCGACGGTTGCGCTGAATGCGGGGCTGGTGATCATCGATATGTATTATTTTTTCCGCATGATGCGTACAAAAGACAATTTCGACATCATGGAAGTGCGGAAGGACAATGAAATTATTACGCGCTTTTGCGAAAAGCACCAGGGCGAACTCGATGCGATTTTCGGCTCGGAGGCGCTCGATGCGTGCACGAACTTTGCGGCGTACTTTAGAAACGACGACATTGCCGGTATTGTCGGCTATGCTCAGGAATTTGACGGCACGAGCCGCGCGGCAAAGCTGTTCATCGATTTTGTCGTACCGAAATACCGCGATTTTGCAATCGGCCGGTATTTTTTTGTAAAGGATGTGCGCTTTTGGCAACGTCAGGACATTGAGCGCATCACGGTCGCATCCCCGTCGGCGGGACACGTTCCGTATCTCAAGCAGCTGGGCTTTACGGAAGACAAAGAAGCAGCCCTCTGGTTCAAAACCATCCAATAGCGCAAGAGAGCCTCGTTTTTTCCGTCGGGCGGGCGGCGTACGGTAAAGGGCTACCGGCATCGACGCGCGCTCGGCAATCGGACGACAGCAATGCATTAGGCTGAAAACGTCGTGCATCCTGCGGCCGCTAGCGTCTGAAATGGACTGCGGTGGTTTTATAGAGCGTTGTGCCGGTCAGTTTTTCGATAATGGCGCTTCCGGCTCCGATGACGGCGAAGGCTGCTGCGGTTAAGGCGAGCGAAAGCGCTGCCGCCTGCCCCCAGTCGCCGTTTTCGGCAAGGTTGAGAATGCTGATTGAAGCGAGCGGCGTGCCGAATGAGACGAGAAAGATCACCGCGCTGACGGTACTTAAACTGCGCACAAACGTGTACACGAGTGAGGAAAAAAATCCGCTGAGCGAAAGGGGAAGGATGATGGTTCCGAACACCTGCATCCGCGACGCCCCGAGCGAGCGGGCGCTGTTATCGAGGGAACATTTAAGCCGCGCGTACGTCGTCGTCATAATCCGGTAAGAAAACGGAATGAAAGTTACCGCCATTACGGTAATAATGAGGCAGCGGGAGCAGTCGATTCGGAATCTGTTTGCCGCAAGGGAAAAGATCAGTCCCATCAGCGGGTTGGGAATGGCGACGGAAAGCTGCGCGACGGCGTCCAAAGAGCGGCGGAGCGGTACGTCCGTCCGGTGCACGAGATACGCTGTCAGCGTGGCAAGTACAGTGCTCAGCGCGGCGGCGGCAGCGGCGAGGGTGAAGGAGTTTTGAAAGTGCGTACCCCAGTTCGGAATCTTTTTTATGTGGATTAACGTCAAATCGGTATTGATTCCCCACAGTTTTTGAAAACTCCCCGCAATAATCGCCGCAAATTGCGCCAACACCGCAAGCGAAAGGAGCGTACAAAAGAGCAGGAGGATGAAGCGGATGAGCGCGGAGCCTTTAACCAGCGCCAGTCCGTCTTGCACGTCGCCGGTGGTTGCCGTCATTTTTGCATTCTTGTTGAACAGGATATTGTGAATCGTCAGCAGGATGAGCGAAGGAAAGAGGATAATCAAACCGACGACCGTACTTGCGCTCGCATTAATCCAGCCGGTCAGCAGCGTGTACACTTCAACCGCCAAAACGTGGAAGCGTCCGGCAACAAGGAGCGGGTTTCCGAAATCGCTTAAAACGGACACCGCGATAAATAAAAGCGAAGAGAGAATACCCGGAAACGAAAGCGGCAGCGTGACGGTAAAAAATTCGCGGACGGAGGAGGCGCCCATTGAGCGGGCTGCCTGTATGAGCGAAGGATTGATGCCGATCAGCGATTGCCGGCATATCAAATAGGCGATCGGAAAAAAAGAAAACACTTGCGCAATGACCAGTCCCGGAAATCCGTAGAGCGAAATGTCGAGCTTTAGGAGCGTGTGCGTGATAAATCCCTGCCGGCCGGCAAGCAGAATGAACGCAAGGCCGCCGACAAAGGGGGGCGTTGCAAGCTGGATGAGCGGGATAATTTCAAAGATTTTTTTGAACGAAATATTTCCCCGCACAACCGCATAGGCGTAAATGTAGCCGAACAGTACTGAAAGGGCGGTGGACGCCGCGCATACGCTCAGCGTGTTGATGATAGTCGCTTGCCTGCGGGGATTGGCAAACACTTCGATAAAATCGTGCGGATTGACGAGCGTCGCACTGTATATCAGCGGAAAAACGATGACAAACGCAAAAAAAAGCACCATAAAAAGCCACGCGCCGATTAATGCGTTGCCGTTGTCTGCCAGCGCTTGTCGCAGATAGTTTTTCCGTTTCAGCATTATCCTTTCCGGTTATTTTATTTCTTTTTTCCAGCGTGCAATAACTTCGTTCCGCTGGCCGGCCGCTTTTTGAAAGTCGTATTCGATAAGATCAATCTTTTCTATGGGAATAATATCGGCTTGCGCCTGTGCGTTCGGGTTTACCGGAGTGGTAAATGAAATGCTGCTCATCAACTCTTCGCCTTCAGGAGAAAGGATGAAGTCGACGAATTGCCGGGCTGCCGCGGGCTGCTTTGCGCCTTTGAGAATTGCAACGCAATCGACATCGCCGACTGCCTCCGGAACGGCGATTAAATCGACGCCGAAGCCTTGCGCGCGGTACTTTGCCAGCGCGTGCAGGTAAGAAATGCCGACGGCATATTCGCCGGTTCCGACCAATTTTGACGGTGCGCTGCCGGAATCGGGAAACTGCCCGACGAGCGGCGCAAGGGCAAGCAGGTACTTCCAGCCGTCGTCCCAGCCGAGCCGCTGGAGCTGATTTTGTACAAAAAGGTAAGCGGTCGAAGAGGCGGCCGGATCGGTCATCACAATTTCGCCTTTAAATGCGGGATTGAGCAGGTCGTCCCATGTTTTCGGATAGGCTTGATCGGGGAATTTTGCCTGAAAACGCTCCTTGTTAATGCCGACGCCGACCGTCAACACGCAAAAACCGGTCCACGCTCCGTCCGCTGAGCGCGCATATGCGGGTACGTTTTGCGCATACGGCGACAGGTACGGACTGAGCGCGCCCGCATTTTCAACTTGAATATGGTGCGAACGCGCGCCGCCGAGCAGCACGTCCGCCTTCGGATTATCTTTTTCCGCAATGACGCGGTTGATGATTTCGCCGGTAGCCGCATGTAAGTAGCTGACGGGAATGCCGGTGCGCCGCGTAAATAAATCCGTCAGCGCTTTTGTCTCCTCGTCATGAATGATGGCGTAAACGTTCAGCGTATCCTTCCGGTTTTGCGCACAGCCGGCAAGCAATGCCGCCGCCAAGCAAAAGGATAGTATTTTTATCGGTTTCATTTTGACTCCTCGAAAAACGCAGCGCGCTTTGAGGCTTGCGTTTTCATTTTTCGCCCGTTTTGCGGTGCGGTTTTCCGCTTTTCAGGCAGGTCGGCGCAGTGTAGCGAGCGGTATTTGCTCTGTCAATGCGCGGCCTCTTGGATAGTTTACTTTTAAAGCGTCCGTCCGTATTGCCGCCGGCAGAAAGTCTTTGGGCGGAAAGCGTTTTGCGCAATTTCGATTGTCCGTTCCGCTCGGAAAGGCGCCGAACGCATTACGGGTAAAACGCGTAAGCTGCGCGGGGCCCGCAATGCAGCGGATATGCGGTTTTTATTTCAGCGGAGAAAAATACCCGCTTTCATCGCGGCCGCTCCGATTTAAAAGATAGGTTTCTACTTCGATCGGAAGATATTTTTCTCCGAAATTTGTGCTCATACTCGATGTAAAGGTGAAAACATAGGTTCCCGCCGGAATGTCGATGATATCCTGAAAGACGCCCGAAAGTCCTTCCGGCCGGAACATGTAGTAGCTGCCGCCTGCCGTGTTATCGACGATATAGTTGATTTCTTCGGCGGCCGCATTTTCCGTAACGATGAGCGAAAGGCACGCGACCGCATTGTTGTTCATGTAGGAAGTTAGATCGTTTAAGCTGTATTTTTCAAATGCGCCTTGCGTAATTTTTCCGGCGGAAACGAGGATAATCGCCCGCTTTCGCTGGGATTTTACCAGATCGTTTCCGGCAAGGCGGAACGCAAGATCGAGCGGGACTGTTTGGGCGTACGGCGTTTTTAATCCTTCAACGCTGAATTGCTTTGCGCCTGAAGGGGTTCCGGTATATTCGACTGCAGGAATTTTTCCTGCGCTGATAATTGTCAGCGATGAGTCTTCGCTGAACGACGGAATGATTTCGCGCACGGCCGCATCGATTTTGGATGCAAGTGAGGCCGTTGCCGCGCTTCGGTCGATAATGAGCGTTACGTCCGCATCCGTACCGGCGCTCTGCGCGCCCAAAAATCTAACATTCGTTACCGGCCGCTTGCCTTCCGTCAGGTGAAAATTCTCTTCCTTTAATCCGACGACCGGATTGCGGTTACGGGTTTCGACTTTTATACCGACTGCGACTTCCGGAAACTTGTCGGCGTTTACGTCTTCAATCTGCACGAACAGGCCGCCGATAAGTTCCTGCATGCGCGCCATTACGTAAATCTCGTTGGTTTTTATGTCGGTAACCAAAATATTGCCGTTTACGTCGGGAACGGCGCACGTAATGCGCGACGGCGCGTTACCGGTTTTGGCGGTTTCATGCAGCTCTCCCGAATCGGCATCGACCGAAAACACTTTGTTAGAATCGCAGACGACAAGGTAGCCGTTCCAGACCTTCATGGATTCCGGGCGGCGGAAGGTTTTGTCGTTTACCAGTTTCCGCCGGTAATTTCCGGAGCGGTCGAATTCATAGATGCATCCTCTCACATCGTCGGCGACAAAAATGCTGTCCGCAATCGCGGCGATGCCAGTCGGGCCCTTGACGCCTTCAAAGCCTGCGCTTTTCGTTCCGAATGAAAAGATTCCGTTTCCTTCGCTGTCGAACACGGATATGCGGCGGTTGCCGTAGTCGGAAACGTAAATGTTTCGATGGGAATCCTGCGTAAGATACTGCGGCCCCAAAAGTTCTCCCGCGCCGCACCCTTTTTTTCCGTAATATTTTATAAAGTGCCCTTTTGCGCTCAAAAGCGAAAGGCGGTCGCCTGCCGATTCACTGACAAGGATTTTGCCGTCGTCAAGGCGTAGAATGTCGAGCGGGCGGTCGAATCCGTTGAGCGGCCCCGTTACGCGGTTGATAACGGCGCCGTTGACGTTCATTAAAATCATTTCGTTTGAGTTATAGGCGAGCACCCAAAAGGTTCCGTCGCGGTTTACGAGCACCGACACCGGCCCGCTGAAAAGCTGCGTTCCGTTGAATACGCCGGGAAAAACGCCCGCTTCCGAAAAACGCGCGCTGTAGGCGGAGATTCCGGGATTGACGCGCCGCTCTCCGACGATTTCGATTTTGTTTTGGAGTAAAAGTCCGCCGTAGCCGCTTTCTGCGGCGATCTTCCACTTGCCGATTGCAGTTCCCTCAAGTCCCGCATGGTAGTACGCTTTGCCGAGCCAGTCGAGAATCAAACTGTCTTCATTCATATAAGAGAGCGCCTTTTCAAATTGAATAACGGCGTCATTGTAAGCGCTGCGGTAAAACGCCTGTACGCCGCGTCTGAATTCGATTGCGGCAGCCCCTTCTTCGGCGCTTCTGATTTCTCCTGCGGCATACAAGCCTGCGTCCTGCGTTTGCGCGCATACGGGAGCGCATAACAGGCACGCGGCAGCTATCGGTAACATATATTTCATTTTGCATCTCCGGCAAGGCTGACCGCCCTTATGTGT
Source organism: uncultured Treponema sp. (assembly GCA_963543045.1). Lineage (GTDB taxonomy): Bacteria > Spirochaetota > Spirochaetia > Treponematales > Treponemataceae > Treponema_D. The sequence continues at coordinate 12,301 of CAUTZW010000032.1, read as the reverse complement.
TCGGCGATAAGTTCGTTTTCCTTGTCGATCTTTTCCGCCATTTCAAGATATTTGATCGCTTCCGCGTAAATGCCCATTTTGTAATACACCCAGCCGAGTGAATCCAAACATGCCGCCGAATCCGGAGAGGCCGCCACCGCTTTCTTGCAAAACGACAGCGCCTTACCGAGATCCTTTTCTTCGCACGCAAGGACGTAGCCCAAGCCGTTCATTGCGGTAGTGTTGTTCGGATCGGCATCGAGCGATTTTTGATAGCAGTCGAGGCAGGCGTCGACATTGCTATCTTCCCATGCGATATAGGCCATCGCCGCATACACGGCAGCCGGTTTGTATTTGGCTTCCGCAAGTTTTTCAAGTTCATAGGAGGCCAGTCGCTTTCGTCCGGTAAGCGTGTAAATGAGCGCGAGAATGAAGCGGCACTGCATGGTGCGTTCAAACGGAACGTCGGTTGACGTTACGACCTGCTCAAGGTAGAGCATGGCGTCTTCATACCGTTTGAGTTTTGTGTAGCACAGTCCGATATAGTACGCCACTTCCGCGCTGTCGGCTCCGCTGTCTGCCGGAAGCGACAGGAAAAATACCAGCGCGTCATCGTGTTTGTGCTGCTTGTACAGATCGATTCCCTGATTAAGTACGCCCGCCGGATTTTTCCGCCCGCCTTTTTTCTTTTTTTCCATGCTGTTCCCACCTGTTGCGCCGTACCGCCGGTTTCCGTGCAGAACCGGGATCATCGGTTATTTATCGTTTTCTTCCATATATAAGCGACTGCCGGAGGCTCGAAGAAAAGAGCGGCCGCCCTTCTCTTGGCGCACTTCCTTTCGGTATCCGCAGAACCGCACTTTTCCGTGCGGCATCCGGCCGCCCGCCGCCCGCCGCCTGTTTTGCAGACGCTTTCTCTGTGCCGGTTTTCTCCATGCAGCGAATGCCGAATGCGCAGCCGATTGAACGCCGCCTCGCCGAATGCACATGAAGCGGCGCACCTTTATATTATCGATATTATAGAGAGAAAGTATAATCGTTCCTGCCTGCCGCCGGAGCAACCAGCGGCTCTGAGGCCACGCACGCAATGGAAACGGAGCCGTCCATGCAAATGTGATGGTCGGAGGCTTCTTCCTTTGCGGTAGTCGGCTTTCCGGCAATAAAAGAAGAGGCGTAGCCGTCTTCGGTTTCGGTCAGCTTTATCATATCGCCGTAATCGCGGACGCACAGGGAATGGGCAAGGACCGCTCCCTTGTACGACGGCAGCGAAAGCGCATTGACATTGACGAATGATACCGGCCGTTCGATGCGGGAAAGGGAAATGAGCGTTTCAAGATTCCGCGCAGCAAAGTCGGCAAGCGCTTTATAGTGTTCGTATTTTTCCGCCGGGTCTACGAGGCTTAAAGCAACCGACGCAATGCCTTCAAGCGTTCCCTGCCGCGCGGCTGCGCAGGTTCCCGAATACACGATATCCGTTCCCATGTTCGCCCCTTCGTTTATGCCCGACAGAATGCAGTCGGGGTGCGCCGGAAGCAGATTGCTTTTTACGGCAGCCAAAACGCAGTCGGCCGGAAAACCCGAACACGACCATACCGTATCGGAGATGCGCCGTATTTCCAAATCTTTGCTGATGGAAATGATGTTCGATGATGCGGAGCGGTTTTCGCTCGGCGCAACAATAAAAACGTTGTGGCGGGGCGCAAGACTTTCTGCAAGGATGTTGATTCCCGCCGCCTGATACCCGTCGTCATTTGTCAGTAAAATATTCATTTAATCTTCCAGAATGTGCGCGCCGTCGGAGGCGGTAACCTCATAGCACGCGGTTTTAAATCCGAATATATGTTCATATTCCAAGAGTTTGCGTTTGAATTTTTCGACGTCCGTGCTGCGGAGAACGGTGTAAATGCAGCGGCCGAAGCCCTTGCCTGTCATTCTGCCGCAGGAAACCGGATTATGAATGATTTCGAGATTCGGTTCTATTTCCGCAACGCGCTTTAAAAGCCATTCGATTTCCGGGCAGGAATGGTCGTAATAGTCGCGGAGGCTTTCGTGGCTGTGGTTGACGGCGCGGGCGAAGCGGAAAAAGTCGTCCTTTTGCATGGCGGCGATGCATTCAAGTACGTCAAAATGCTCGCGCATAATGCACAACAGTTTCCGCCGCGTATCTTCCGTCACAATGCCGAGCGCTTCGTTTATGTCCGTTACGTCGCTGATGTACTGCCAGCCGCCGAAGACGCCGTGTTTTGTTTCGCGTAAGTCGCCTAAAATGAGGGCGTTGGCCGGCTCAAAGAGCGTTTCTTCGTCCCACGTCGTAATACGCGGAACCGCAGCGTCGATCATCAAAACCGTTTTGTCGGTAAATCCGAAGGGCGCAAGCTCATAGGTGTTTTTCGTGTGGTCGGTAACGATTAAATTCCCCCGCTTGGCGTAGAGGGCGGCGTAATAATCGGCAATGCGGTTTCTCTGCTGCAAAAACTGTTTGTTGCCGATTTCAATGGCCTTCAGCAGCAATTTGTCGGTACAGTCCAGATGATAGAGGGCGCGGATTGCGATTGCGGCGGCGGTTTTGATTGCGGTTGTGATGCCGAAACCTGCGGAGGGGAGCACCTCGCTCGATACGCTGATGTTCATGCCGCCGATTGCAAAGCCGCACGTAATAAATCCGTATATAACCGCTTTAATTGCGTTTGCCCAGCGGTCTTCTTTCCGGAAGCGGAGCGTTTTGAGGTTGATCCGCTTGCGCTCGCCGAGCTGGACAAAGAAAAACTTTATGGTAACATCGCTCCGCCGCGAAATGCTGACATAAACGGGAATATTTACTGCCATCGACAGCGTTTTGTCTTTGAAAAACCATGAATGCTCTCCGATAAGATGAAACCGGCCGGGCGCCGTCGCGGTACATTCCGGTACGGCGTTGAATTCCTTGCAGTGGTCTTCAGCAAACGTATTCATATTAAACAGACAATCCTTTTGATCCGAACGCAACGCATCCGGCACGGAGGCAAAACTTATTGCGTTTTTTTCTATATATAACTACTATAGTAATGTAATGAGTGGAAATGTACAAGTTTTTTATATTTTTTTTTCCGCAGCGATGCTTTCGCTTGCGATTCCGAACGAGTTTTTGAAATTCGGCTCTCCGATTATCGGTCTTTTTGCCCTTGTTCCCCTCTACCTCGTTTTCAAACAATTCAAATCCTATAAAAACGCTTTCGCGCTGACGGCGCTGCATACCTTGCTCGTGCATTTGCTGTCGAGTTTTTGGCTTGCGTTCTTTAAAGATTTTGCCGCATTGACGCTCGGCGCATCGGCGGCGGGAACGGCGATAATCGGCGGCGCGATCGGCTGGATGCTGTATTTGCCGCTTTCGACTGCGGGCGCACAGCTCGGTGAACGGAATCGGTATACTGCGCTCCCGTTTCGGGCGATTTGGTTTGCGGCGGTTTACACGTTTTATGAATGGATTAAATCGATCGGCTGGCTCGGCTATCCGTGGGGAACGCTCTCGCAGTCGATGTTTCTTTGGCGTACCTTCATTCAGATTGCCGACATTGCCGGAACATACGGAATTACTTTCCTTACGGCGCTTTTTGCAGCGGTCGTTGCCGAAAGAACGGCCTTTTCTGCGCGCCCGTTTGCAAAAGCGCGCCGTCTTCTTCCCGAATCATATAAAAAGACTTTGGCGGCCGTGTGCGTTTTGTTTTTTGCCGCATTGAGTTACGGCCTCTTTCGGCAATTGGAAGGGCGCCAGCCCATAAAGTATTTGAATGCGGTAATGGTTCAGCAAAACTCCGATCCGTGGCTGCAGCGGGACGATACCGATGCAATCCTTTTGTCGCAGCGGCTGACCGAAAATGCGCTTTCCGAATGCCGAAAGGCGGGAATGCCGGTCGATTTGGTGGTGTGGAGCGAAGGCTGCCTCCGCTACGCCTTTCCGATGAACGAGTCGCATTACTACTACTTTCCCGAATCGCGTCCGCTTTTGCCGTTTATCCGCGACACGGGCATTCCGTTTTTGCTGGGGGGCCCCTACACGCCCGATAATGCGTCCGGACGGGTGTTCAATGCGGCGCTGCTGTTCGATCGGGACGGGCGATTCCGCGGCGCATACGGAAAAAATCACTTGGTTCCCTTTGCCGAGGCGGTTCCGTTTGCGGCTTTTCCCGCCGTGCGCGCTTTTTTTAAGAAAGTCATTCATATTTCTGCAGGATGGGCGCCCGGCGATCAATATGCGCTTTTCGATATCCCGGCGCAGTTGCCGGAAAACCGAACGCTTCCTCCGGTAAAGGTGGTGTCGCTTGCGCAGTCTGCCGATGAACAGGAGCGTGCCGAGAGCGCTCAGGAATATGTGCGTATCGCAGCTCCGATTTGTTTTGACGATGCCTTCCCCGATGTCTGCACGCCGCTGGTGAAAAACGGCGCGGAGCTTTTGATGAATCTGACGGACGATTCGTGGTCGCGTCTTGAAAGCGCGGAAACGCAGCACTTTGTTATTGCGGCCTTCCGTGCGATAGAACTGCGGACGACGCTTGCCCGTTCCACGAATGCGGGATTGACTGCGGCGCTGGATCCGACTGGCCGGATAATCGGCAGTATGCCGATGTTTACGGAAGGGGCGCTTTCCCTGTCGGTTCCCGTGTATGCGCATCAGGATACCGTGTATATGCGTTGGGGAAATTGGTTTCCGAAGCTCTGTTTTTTGCTCATTGTCGTGTGCGCACTGCGGATTGCCCGCCGAAAAGCGGATGCCGCCGTGCCGTCCGAGCGGAAAAAAATCCTGCGTATCCAAAAGAAGATAAAGAAAAAGGCCGCGCGTCCGTAGCAAGCCCGCTTGGCCGATGTATGCTCCCGTTCCTATCGAGTGATTTCTTGCGGAAATCGGTTTGATGCGGTACACTACTTAAAGACTATTTTTAAGGAGCTACACTATGGCTTATGTTATCGACGCGGAAAAATGCGTAAATTGCGGGACGTGCGAGCCTGATTGTCCGACGGGGGCAATCTCGGAGATGAATGACAAGCGGGTGATTGCGGCCGAAAAATGTATCAGTTGCGGTACCTGCGCTTCCGAATGTCCGACGGCAGCTATTTCCGAATAGCGCTCATACGGCAAAAACAGGTTTCTGCGATGCAGGAACCTGTTTTTTTATTGCTTGTGTTTTGCAGCTCCTATCGTAATGGGGAGGGGCGCACTTTTTAATAGGAGTAGGTGGAGATAATGAGAAAAAATATCCGCTCGATTTTACAAAGTTATGTTTTTTCTGCGGGAAAAGGAGTGCTCCTTGCGATCTTGTGCGTTCTTTCTGCGCTCGTAACCGTTTTTCCGATATGGAAATTTGCCGTAACGTTTCCGGCTGCGTACACCGCGGCGGCGCTTGCCGTCGGCGGCATCTTTCTTGCAATCGTATTGGTAAAGCGGCTCCGGAAGGTTCCTCTGCGAATGCTTTTGCGGCGCATTCTCATCGCCGCTGTCGTAATGGGATCGCTCATTTTGGCGGTGCGCCTTGCCGCTTCCGGCCGCCGCGTTCCGGCTTTCATCGCCATTGCCGCTTCTCCCCTTCTCGGTATCGCCGCATCACTGCTCATCCGGGATCATGACACGAAAAAATAAACGCGCTCACTGCGGTTTTTGGACTCAAGCGACAAAGAAGATTGCCGGACGGAAATGCGCCCGTGCCCTATTCCTGTTACTGGTCGCATCCGCCGTTTTCGCAAATGACGGGGATGCGATAGATTCGGAGCGCGCGTCTCCTTCCGCAAGCGGGACGGAGGCCAGAGGAGATTCGGAAAATGCCCCTCCGGCTGCCCAAGTGCGCGACATAATAATAGAAGAAAGTGCATTACCGAAAATTGAAAAATTATCGTATCGCGATGCAACGTTTCGAAATATCGAAGATGCGCGGGCGGCAAACGATATTGCTGCGGCGCGCGGCGCACGGCAAACGGTAGATTTTTACCGGTATGTTGCAACCAAAGACGATGATCTTCTCAACATTGCAAGCGCGGTCGGCATTCCCTACGACACAATCGTTACGCTCAATGCAATCGCAAGCAGCGTCGTCCCCCTTGCCGGAAAAACAATCATCATTCCGACTGCAAAGGGCATTTTCATTCCGGAAAACCCGCAATCGTCGCTTGAAATGCTGACTGCGCGTGAAAATGCCGGCGATGCGTTACTTGACGAAAGCCCTGCGTATCGGCTCGGCGGAAAAAAAATGCGTTTTTTACCGGGAAAACGCTTTTCATCCACGCAGCGGGCTTTTTTTCTTGACTCATCAATCAAAATGCCGATTAAATCGAAAATCGTCTCGAGCGCATTCGGCTACCGTGTCAGTCCCGTCTACGGCCGCTGGAAGTTCCACAAGGGCATTGATTTGGTTGCGCCGACCGGCGAACCTGTTTTTGCCTGCAAAGGGGGAACCGTATCGCTCTGCGTCCGGAACAATGCCATCTTCGGAAATTATATTGTCATCGACCACGGCAGCGGCATGACGAGCACCTACGCGCACCTGTCAAAGATAACCGTCAAAAAAGGCGATACCGTAAGCGGCGGGAGCGTCATCGGCGCCGTCGGCACGACCGGAGCTTCGACCGGGCCGCATCTGCATTTTGAAATCCGCCTGAATGGTACCGCGCAAGATCCTGCAAAACTCCTTCCGCTCAACTGAACGCGGCGCCTTATTTTCGACGGCTGCAATCGGACTCGCGAAAATACCATGCGCCCGACATCCGCTGTACAGACGGGGCGTTTGGACGTATCATGTTTCTATGCAAGTAAACATGAAGACCATCGGCTTTGCGCTCATTATTTTTGTTTTACTTCCGGTAACGGCGCAATCGGTTGAAACGCTGGCATTTTCGCCGGGAAGTATCGGCGGCGCGTTCGGCTACACAAAAAATCAGCCGACGGGCTTTTTTGAAGGTTCCCTGTTCGACGTTCGACTGGATTTTGATATGGGAATCGGAACGGAGGTGAAACTATTTAAATATTATATTACGGAGCCGGACGGCGGTTTTTCCTTTCTGAATACCGAAATTTACTATCAAGCGGTGCGTTTTTATCGGCAAAGTTGGTTCGGGCCGTTTGTCCGCATCAACTGGCTTGATTTTATGCAAAACCGAATCGCCGTGTTCACCGGAATTAGAATGAATGTCAGCGGTTCGCTGAGCACAAAGTTTTACGGCGCGCCGATCCGCTTTGCGCCGCCCTTCCTTTTTAAATACGTTGATTTGGAAGTCGGCTACATGTATCGAAATCAGACGAATTATGCGTACGCCGCAGTCAGCGTCGACTTAAGCGGCGTGCTCGCATTGATCATCATGGGACTCGGCGAGTCCGCCCGCTCTCCCTCAAAGCCGGACGGGAGGTAATTGTCGCGGGGATTTAATTCAGTTGTCCCGTCCGCTCTTGTTTGCCTTGCGGCAAACAAGCTAGCTTTGTGGTCGTGCGGCTGGCGGGGAGTGGTTTTCGTGGACAATGTAATTGGTGCGTCCCGTCTGCTCTTGTTTGCCATGCGGCTAACAAGCTGACTTTGAGGTTCGGCGGCTGGCGGGGAGTGATTGTCGTGGATGATGTAACCGGTGTCCGGTCCGCTCCTGTTTTGACTTTTGCGGAACAAGGCTGAGCTTTGGAGAACTGTACTGGCAGACGGGCGGTAATTGTCGTGGATGATGTAGGCAGTCGTCCCGGGCGGACGAGAGGTAATTGTCGTTGATGATATAACTGGTTGTCCGTCCGCTCTTGTTCGCCTTGCGGCAAACAAGCTAGCTTTGAGATTAGAGGGTTAGCGGGGAGTGATTAGCGCGAATGATGTAGGTTGATCAACCCGTCTGCTCTTGATTGCTATTCGGCAAACAAGTTGGGTTTGAGGTTGTGTGGTTGGCGAGGAGTAATTGTCACGAATGATTCAATTGGGGCATCCTGTCCGCTCCTGCTTCGCTTTTTGCGGAACAGACTGGGCTTTGGCGAACTGTACTGGCAGACGGGCGGTAATTGTCGTGGATGGTGTAACTGGTTGCCCCAGGCGGAAGGTAATTGTTGTAGATGGTGTAATTTATCGGCCCGTCCGCTCTTGTTTGGTATTCGGCAAACAGGTTCTAATAGAGAAGCGGAGCATGTCGGTTGAATATATTTATCTGAAAGAAATGGAAATTGACGATATGAAAAAGAATATGATTCCAGGTTTAGCGGTACATATGATGCAATTCTTTCAAGCTCGTGTGCAGAATGGCGGATGCTTCTCTCAAGACGCTGGTATATCTAATTTCTTTATAAAATCGCATCAGTGCTCTCCTCAACAGAGCAGAAAATCAAACAGCTGTTTTAAATATGAAAAGCGGTTTTTAATTGAGGCCTATCTGTTTGGTAAAGAGGGGCAAGCCAAGATCACAAAGGCAAGACATCTTGCATAAATTTTGGGGAGCAATCGAAAGCGCATTTACGACAAAATCAAAAGAGATATTGTATATCTATTTTTCTTGTAAAATAACATCAAGTGTCTCAGCCACAGAACCATACCGGAGCACTTTACTTTCAATCTTCCGCTTCAAAATAACCCACGTGTGCTCAATGGGATTGTGGGGCGGCAAATATGGCGGCAGGAAAATTAATTGCTGTAAGTAGTTTTTCGTAATTCGATATAAATCGAAAGATGCGTTGTCCATGATGATGACGCGGCCTTTCGGTGAGTCTCCATTGTTCCGCCGGAGATAAGTGGAGAGCAAACCAAGTAATTCGCATTCGTACTGAGCCGCAACAAGGCCGATGTGCGCGTGATACTTGCCGCTGATGCGTATATTGCCCCATCGGCCTCGCGGACTGCGGGCATAGCGGCGGAATATATGCATTTCGATACCGGTTTTATCGATATATATGAGTTTTTCTTCCAGAACGTCTCTAATTTCCTCTAAATATGCCGCTCTTTCTCGGGATTTTGCTCTTTGTAAAGCGTACCTTTTTTCTCGTGATGCTGAGCTTGCGGAAGCGTCTCGAGACTGAAGACTGGCAACAACCGAATACTATACTGTGCTCTCTTTGCGCTATGTATCGAGGCGAGCTTTACTTGACCGGCCGCCTTGTATCGCTTGCGCAACGCAATGACGGTTCCGATATGGTTTTGAATATCGCTTCGGCCTACGCACCGTGGGAGCTTCTCCATATTCGGTTAGTCGGACTTTTAGGTCTCCGCTGTAAGCCAAGTGGGTGGATAGCAGATTTCCATTTATCTTTCAAAGCAAATAGATATAAAGAAGATCGGTGCGTCGATTTGCCTTTAATGCGGCAAATACGGTATATTCTCGCCATCATTTTAGGAGGATGCAGATGGATGCGGAACTTGAGAAGAAGGTGAGGGAAGTGCTGGATATGCTGCGGCCGCAGTTGCAAGCGGACGGCGGCGATATGGAATTCGTTTCGATTGATGCGGAAAATCGTGTGCATTTGAAGCTTACGGGTGCGTGCGGCAGTTGTCCGATGGCGATTATGACGCTCAAAATGGGAATTGAGCGCTACGTCAAAGAGGCGATTCCCGAAATTACGGAAGTGGTGCAGGACGGCGCTGCGCCTCTGGAAGAAGACTGGTAACGCCGGATGGGCAGCGCGCTCCCCGCCGAAATCGGATAGAGGATAAAGAGGATAGGATGCAGATAGCAAAAAATGCGGTTGTTCGGATTCATTACACGTTAAGCGATGAAGCGGGTAACCGCCTCGACAGTTCGGAAGGCGGCGAGCCGCTGGAATACGTACACGGGACGGGGATGCTCATTCCGGGGCTTGAAGCGATGCTTGAAGGCAAAGAAGCCGGTGTGCAATTCAAGGCGGTGGTCGAAGCGGCGGAGGCGTACGGCGAATACCATCAGAATCTCGTCGTTGCAGTTCCCCGATCGCAGTTTGAAACAAATATGCCGATTGAAATCGGGATGTCTTTTCAGGCAGGTACTGAAGACGGCGGCACGATGGTTGTGCGCGTCATCGGCATAAATGACGATGCCATTACCGTCGACGGAAACCATGAGCTGGCCGGTAAGCAGCTTACCTTTGATGTGGAAATCGTCAGCGTCCGGCCGGGTGAAGAACCGGATTCCGCCGGCCGAGACCATGCCGTACCCTGCAAGAGCGGCGGCTGTTCGTGCGGAGGCTCCTGCGGCGGATGCAGCGGCTGCCGCTAGCCGGTTTTCTTGCCGCGTCATTGAAGTGCGCCCTGTTCAAAACGGTGCGTTTTGAACGCCTTCCTTTCCTTTTTACCAACACTTATATCGAAATCAATGATTTTTCCTGCGTTTCTTCTATTTGTATTCCCTGAAGTTCGAATTCATTAATGCTCTCAATAAAAAGCGTAATAGCATAAAATACACTGTACCGATGAAGTCCAAGTTATGCCGTAACAGAATCGAGTTAAATCAAACGATGCCGCGGACGTGCTTCTCATGTGCGCTAATCTGTCTGCGGCTTGCAGCGGTGGCAAAGTGCGCTCTGCGACGGGATTGTGCTCGACGTTCGGAGGGCTCGTCGGCACGGAAGTGTCTCCTTTGTGCATCATTCTATCTGCGGCCCGCATCGGCGGCAAGCGCTCCCTATAACGGGGGAGCACTCGTCGCGTCTGTTCGTCGCCACGTAGGTGGCCCCTCCGTGCGCGAACCTGTCTGCGGCTTGCATCGGCAGCAGAGTGCATCCCATAACGGGATTCCGACTGTCGTTGCTGTCCGCCGTCATGGATATGTCTTCTCCGTGCTTCAATCTGTCCGCGCCCTGCGTCGGCAGCAAAGTGCACCCCACAACGGGATTGCGCCCGTTGTTGTTCTCCGACACGGAAGTGTCGCCTCCATGCGTCAAACTGTCTGTGGCCGCATCGGTGGCAAAAGTTGTCTTACAATGAGAGGGCACCCGCTATGTCTGTCTACCGCTATGGATGTGTCTCCTCCGCGTGCCAATTTGTCCGTGTCTTACATCAGCAGCAAATGCGCTCCATAATGGGATTGCGTCACTGGCTTAGAGGGTGCCACTACGATGCATCTCCTCCGTACGCCAATATGCCCTTGTCTGATTCCGGCGCAATTCTGTTCTTTGGGATGCAGCACGAGAGGCATTCGGTCACGAGTGCGAAGCGCGCTTCCGTCGAGTTGGAACATATGCCCGTCTGCTCCTGCTGTTGGTGCAATTTGTTCCTTTGGGTGCGTTGCGCGGATCGTTTGGGCATGCGCATAAAACGATCTTCTTCCGTGTGCCAATTTGCCTGTGCCCCGCATCGGCGGCAACGTGCGACTCATAGTGGGAGTGCGCTCGACGTGGCTGTTCGCTGCTATGAAAATAATTTTCCCCTGTGCAAATCTGTATACGACGGTGCATCGGTGGCAAATGTGTCCCACGACTGGATTGCGTTCGCTGTCACGGGCATACCTTCTTCCGTGCGCCACTCTGTCTGCGGCCTGCATCGGCAGCAAACGCGCCCCACGATGGGGTGTGCTCGTCGTGAGTTTTTCTGCCGTCACGGACGTGTCTGCTCCGTGCGCGAACCTGTCTGCGGCTTGCAGCGGCGGCAAAGTGCGCTCTGCGACGGGATTGTGCTCGACGTGGCTGTTCGCTGCCATGGATGCATCTCCTTCGTACGCCAATATGCCCTCCGTCTGATTCCGGCGCAATTCTGTTCTTTGGGATACAGCACGAGAGGCATTCGGTCACGGGCGCGAAGCGCGCTTCCGTCGAGTTGGAACATATGCCCGTCTGCTCCTGCTGTTGGTGTAATTTCTTCCTTTGGGTGCGTTGCGCGGGGCGTTTGGGCGTGTACATAAAACGATCTTCCTCCGTGCGTCAACCCGTCTGCGTCATGCAGTAGAGGCAATGTGCCCCCTTCGAACAACGGGATTCTATCCGTCTTTTAGAGGGGTGCGGGCATGCGTAAACTTTTAGATAGTATTCCCGCTAATAGACAATTACATGTTCATATGTTAGAGTAATAGGAGACAGTATTGCATTTGGGAAAACAGTTTGCCAGCATGCGCCATTGGTAGCCGCTTTTTAGCAGACACCGTATGGCGCAAAATATTTCATATAGGTCGACTTTCCTCATCGCAGTCTTTTTCCGTCCGCTTTCTAATAACGGGCGGATATGTTCGAATTGTTCTCGCGTTATATCGTTGAGATATTGCTTTCTCATCCTTTCATTATAGCTTATTTCTTAGAGGTTAAACAGGTTCTTAAAAACGCGCATTTTTTCCTAAAATCTTGTAAACTATTCAATGATGATGCCTTTTCTCAAAAAAAAAAAAAAATCAACTTTATGAGAATCAGAGAGAGAAATTACGAGGAGGAGAGTTTTTTCTTAAA